>JAQYWO010000159.1 GCA_029379215.1 Rhizonema sp. PD37 | reverse complement strand
GCGAAATCTTTACCGAAGCAGCAGAGGAAATTAGAGCCGGGAAGAATCGTTCATTAGACAGTTTCTACGCTGATCAACTTCGTCTTTATTTTCAACAGCGCTCATAAATATATCCCTAATAATCGCTAAGAATAAAAATTATGTATTAGCAAGTATTAGGAGAATATTTTAGTGAACGGTTCATGTATTTACGTTAAAACAGGAGAATAGAAATGACTAACTTACACATTAATTCGACAGATTTACGGCTCTTGCTTCCGGAAGTAATTTTTCTAGAAGCAGAAAACTTTTATCTAGCAAAAGAGATGAGCAAACAAGCCATAGGTGAAGCCCAACAGTGGGAAACCTATTTAAATTGTTTAGCATTTATTGGATTTGAGAAATGGTTTAGCGAAAGGATGCCAAAGCAAGTAATTCATCGACATTCAAATACAATAGATTCTCTTACCCATCTGAATATTGGCGATTTTAAGGTTTGTCTAATTTCTACTGAACACCTACTTGATGAAGTTGTTGATATTCCCCGAAATGCAATTTACACATCAGATTACTCTGCTCATTTCTACGTACTAATTGAGGTATTAGAAGAGCAGGAACAAGTCATTATTAAAGGTTGTCTGCGTTACGACCAAGTTATGAATTATTGCACACAGGTGAATTCACACCCATTACACGAGTACTACCAAATCCCATTATCTTTATTTGATACTGAACCAAATCATCTGTTATTCTATTCTGATTTACTGACACCAAGTTCTATTCCTTTACCTAGCGCAATGAGTCAGACAAAAACTTCCGAACAGTTAATCGGATACGTAAAGGAAACTACAACTAAATTAAGTCAATGGTTAGAAGGTTTATTTGAAGAAGGTTGGTTATCGCTTGATACACTTATTAATGCACAAGAGAATTTCGCTTTAAGTACTAGGAATACTGAGATTAGTGTCAGGAGAGCCAAACTCATTGACTTAGGAATGCAATTGGGTCACCAAAAATACGCTCTCCTAGTAAACATTACAGAGGCTATTGATGATAAACTATCTCTTTTGATACAGTTACATCCTACAAGCGGAGAAAGGTTTTTACCGCCAAACCTTAAACTGAATCTATTATCTAAAGCAGGAAAAATACTTCAAGAAGTTCAATCAAGAAGTCAAGATAACTACATTCAACTAAAGCCTTTCAAAGGTGAACAAGGTAAACGCTTTCGTATTGAAATCAGTTTGGGGGATGTCCAACTTGGAGAAGATTTTGAATTGTAAGAAGAAAGTGCGGATTGGTACGAGCAAGATAATATCTTCCTTCCATGTCAGTATAAGTTAGCATCAATAAACACAATCTTTTTTTGATGATTCGCCTTCGCCTATCCGCTCTGAAGAATACGCCTTTTAAGCATGGTTAGTGTGTCGTGGGTTTATCTAATAACTTGTCAGTAAAAATGAACCATTTTGTCAAACCCGTCCCTGTTATATGTTTCTCAGCCTGCCAACATTTATTTACATATTTAGGTTTTATTGGCTCCCTATACTTTATGTAAGTAGGGGGAGCAAAAATAAACAAAATTAGTTATGCTTATCATTCGTAATTTATTCTTGGGGAGCAGACTTGCATGAGGGGGGTTTCGCAAACCAAGCCTTGGAGGATTTCTTGGTAGAAGGTTTTCTTTATATTTACATTTCGTAACACTCGAGCATGTTTGTGTCCAATTCCCCGACTGTCTCGCTCGCGTTGACATCACAAAACTTAACCTCTTAGCGGAGAATAACGGAACGAAGTTGTAGAGTAACACTGTTTGGATAAGGCTTGAGCGCTAAAAATGGAGTTCCCTCTTCTCTTAGAAAGGCGAGTTTTCGCTTTACAAGGCAAGACGAATTTTTAATGAGCGCGTGGCGCTTTATTTTCTGATTAATCTAATCTATTGAAGGTTTGCCAGGTGATAACGACTTTATAAGTTCTCCCGAGCGCCTCTTGAATTGAATTGCGAGCTTAATTCAGTATAACATCTTTACCTATTCTCAATGACCAAAATCACACAGTTTGTTGAGGTAGATCAATGCGCTCATATTTATTTGTCGCGATTATGATTACTGTAGTCTCAAGACATACCGCAGTTTTCAGCACCCAACTTGCTCATAAACGGGGGTTTGTGCCTCAAATTGAGCTACAACCGATCACAATAAGTACTTAGCGTACTATGTTTTTGGTAAACGCTTTAAGCAAGAGGTGAGCTTTCTGCAAAATTACTTCTTGGGATGCATGTCAGAACGACGATTTGATAATAGAATCGAAAATCTCAAATAAGAAAAACCCCAGCGTGAACTGGGGCTTAGTTGCTTAAACGTTTCCTAAGTAACTGTAGCGACCAAATGTCTTTCAGGCAAGTGTCCTTCAGAAAGTTAGGGATTTCATTCCCGAAAATGGGTAAAATAAAGAACCTTGGATATACCGAGGTTCTTTATTAGTGTCAAGTTACTAGTGCAATTTACTATTGCCAGAAAGCCCGCAAATCTTTCTTTTTTGACCGAAGAAAGGCAGAGGGCAGAGGGCAGCTATGCTGAAGGTAATAATTTTTCTAAAAGCCTACAGCCAAAGGGTTTCAAGCCCCTAAATTTATTTATGGAATAAAGAAAATATGTCTGATCGAGACGCATAGCGCGCGAAGTCAAGGGCGTGAGAGTACTCTCTCCCCAGAGCTTCGCGCGTTATGGGGATTACATAGCTGCCCTCTGCCGTCTGCCTTGCCGCCCTCGGCGGCTTGACTTTGCGGAAGTTTTTTATATTTGGTTTTCGCCTTCTTTTGCCTAAAGACAGGAAATTAAAAGCTCTCTTCAGATACAATGCGGGTTTTCCGCTTCTAGGATGCTTAGGTAACAAGCCAAGACGAATTTTTAATTCCAAAAGAACGGTACTAGTTTTCAGTGTTCATCTGAACAGGATTTGTGTTCAGATGGCAGTGCTTTTTGGTAGAATTTATCACAGAGCCATGTAGAATAAATGCAATTGTTACATTAAAATTCAAGCCACTCTTTCCAAGAGGGGACACAGGAGAACAATCAGGAGGACAGCCCAGTGGCTAAGGATCAGTCCAAAAAGCGATCGCAACAACATGTCTCCAATATAGAGTCAAAACCTGCTGGAAACTCCTTTCAAAAACAATTGCAAGAATTACTAAAGCAGAAAAAATATGCAAAAGCGCTGGAAGAGATCAAAAAAAATCAGCGATCGCAGCCAGATCTTGAATTTACTCCCACTGAATCAGAAATTTGGCTGTTGCGCGGAGAGCAAGAATTCCACAAGCAAGATTTCAAACAAGCAGAAAAGTCGTTTAGACGGGTGATAGAGTTGAGTCCGGTTGAAGAAGCTTTCTACTGGCAAGCTAAATGTCTATTAGAATTGAATCAAGTGGATGCGGCTCTTAACTTGCTACGTAATGCTTTTGAGCATGACAACCTCACCAAAGAATACAGTATCTGTTATCTCAAGCTCCTCTTACTTAAAGGCGAGACTGCCACAGTTGAGGAGTTAATTAATACACAACCCAAACGATTCAGTCCTGCCCAACAAAGTTGGGTGCAGGGAGTTCTTTCTCTTAAGAATCAACAATCTCAAGCAGCTTTAGCATCTTTTCAGAAAATTAAGCGTCCCATAACGCCAGGAGATATCCCGACAGCCTGGATTGTTTACACCCAACAAGCGATGGAGAATTGGGATGCTGCCGCTAAGATTATGGGGTTGCACTCACCTCAGCAATCCAGATTCACCTACGGCAAGCCAAAAGACTCAAAGCATCCAATAATTTTAGAGCGATTAGCAACTTTCCAGCAAGCACAGACAGGACTGCCGCCTCTAAAACTAGAAACTGTGCAAAGTGGAGATAAACTCACTCAAGAGGCAATGACTGTGATGTTAGTCTTGCAACTGATTGAAGCAGGCAATCACCATGATGCCGCACATGCGTTGATGGAAATTCCACATTCCACTCAATTTCCAGAGCTAAAAAGTCTTCGTCCATCACTGTTGACTTTAGCAGGTCAACAAGCACTCACTCAAGGAGAAACAGAATGTGCGGAAGTGTTTTGGCAGGCGTTGTTAGCAGAACAACCCTTTAACCCACAACTGGCAGTCAACTTGTTAGAAGTTTTGGAAGTTAACGATTCAGAGCGTGAACGTCAACAGTTATTAACTCGTTTATTGAAGTGGTTGGAACTTGAAGGCAAAAAAAATCCCCAAGAATGGCCATCAACGCGATTGAAACCAACCCTAGCTCACCTCCACTGTCGGATAGCAGATGCGAACATGGCACAGAATCGCGACAAAGCAGCAAGGGGTGCTTTGCAACAAGCAGAACGCATCGATCCCACATCAAGAGAAGTCGTGGGCAGGAAGGGACTCGTGGCGGCAATGGAGGAAAATTATGAAGAAGCGATCGCACTGCTCACTCAAGCAATTGAAGGCGGATGTCGCTATGAAGAGGTTTACAACGGCTTACTAAATTGTTGGGAGGAACTCCAAGACAAACAAGGGCGCAATGAAGCGCGTCGGCGCTATGGGAAATACTTTGGAGATTTGAGCGTTGATACCGAAACTGAAGTCATACCTTGGGTAGAAGCTTTGTCTACGTTGAGTTATCCTTTCTACAGCCGTTTGGTGCAGGGGAAAGATCACAAAGATCCGGCGCTACGTGCCTGTCAGATATTTGTCAATGCGGTACAAAGTTCTCCCAACTCTGGCGGGCGCGTGTCGTTAAACCAGCAAGCTGCAGCTACTGAATGGGCGAAAATCCTGCAAACATTATCTGCCAGCGAGCAAATTCCTGTATTGCAGGCGATCGCAATTTCTATTCACCTATTCGCCAAACGCGACAAAGGCATCGCCGCTTTAATCAATCAGTATGTTCGTCATCTCTTTGAGCTATCAGCAGAATCAAGAGAAGCCAGAATCGCGCATCTTGTTGTTTTAGCCGTGAAAGAAAATACTCCCCAAAAACTAGATCATCCTTTACGTGCCTACCTCGATACGATGCCTCAACCAGGAAATGCATTGGCAAACATTCAGTTGCAAGTGCGGCGTTTTGGTTGGATTAAAACTCTGATACCTACTCTTGATGAGGCACTGCGCCGGGAACCCCAAAATCCTCTCCTTCTTTTAGCTAGAGCCACAACTTATCCTGTCAGTCACCCAGAATACGAACAGTTAAAGCAACAGGGATTTGAATTAGCCCGTCGCCTCCAAGATGCAAAAGCATTACAAGCTTTTCGGGATGAACTTGCGTTTCTCACTGAAAGAGAGACTCAGGAAAACATGCCAGATCCAGAAAAATTTGACAATCTTGATTTGTCAGATATGGATTCTTTAATGGAGGAAATGATCCGGAAATTTTTTGGCAGTAAAATGTCTAAAGCTGAATTAGAACGAATGCTTCCAGAACTCAAAAGGATGATGTTCAACAATATGCCCGACTTCGTGGAGGAGGATGATGATGAGCTAGACTTAGATTTTATGTTTGATGACTTCCCACCAACTTCTAAGAAGCGAAAGGGTAGAAGATGAGGTTTTCAGGAATTATTTTAGGAACAGAGAATCTCAACTCAACCTGTCGGAGTTAGACAAATAGGAGAAGGTTAAAGATTTTCAAGCTCGCTAGTAAGCTGTTACATTAATTTTTTGAATTATGACAAGTCACCACGAATGCTTGGGAATTTCTCCAGGAGCTAAACCCGCTGAAGTTAAAGCAGCGTATCACGCTAAACTAAGAGAATTTCCCGCTCATACATATCCAAAAGAATTTAAGGAAGTTCGAGCAGCTTACGAGGCACTTCGCAAAGGAGAAAATCAATATGAGGATTTTTGGAAAATGCGTCCTCTAAAAGCGGAACTTGAACCAGTGGCATTGACACAAATGCGGGACAAGGCAATATCTCAATTAGAAATTAGCATAGACGATCTCATTCGGGCAACCTTTTAGGAGTTAGGTATTTGGGCTGACAATTATGGATAAAAAAATAATTAACGAAAGATTAATCAAAAATGACTAATGACTAATGATAAAGAAGCTTTATTTGGCAAATTTCTAGATTATTTACAATCAGAACAAGCACCCCCTGAGTATTTGGGTGAACCACCTAAATCTAGTGATTCCTTTGATCCCTATCAAATGGTGGCAGAGTGGATTGCCTTGCGCCATGAGGTGAAGCAACAAGGTAAATTAATGCGTTCGGCTCAAGATGTTCTTCAGCAAGCATTGGAAGTTACTCGTACAGATAAAGAGCAACTGCAAACTCGTCTGGAAGACAGTAAAAAAGAGGCTCAGAGCCAATTTGAGCAACAGCAGGAGAAACTACTACAAGAATTGCTGGGTATTCAGGATGCTTTAGATCGCGCTTGTGCTTACTGGCAAGAGGAAATAAAAGCATTGGAAGTTAGCTCAGCCTTAAAATCACAAGAGCAAAAAAGCTTTTGGGGAAAACTAAGACATTTGTTTACAGCCAAGGATGTGTCAGGTACTGAAACATCAGCATCTTTAAGAGACATTTCGCTCAGCAATCAACAGGGAGTGGAGTTAATTAGGAGATCGCTTTTAGAGGTGCTGCGACAACGGCGTGTTGTTCCCATTGAGGCTCATTCCCAACCCTTCAATCCCCAAATAATGTATGCTGTTGGTCGTCAGGAAAGTGTAGATGTAGCTGAAAATACAGTGATTCAAGAAGTTGTACGAGGTTATTTATGGGGCGATCGCGTGCTTAGAGAAGCACAAGTCATCGTCGCCGCAAAGAATAAGGAGTAGGGAGTCGTTTGTCTTTGAATATACGGTATGGTAGTAACTTATACAAAAACTATTAACGACTCCCTTACCACCGGAAGATTACCTAATATATATAAGCTAGAAATGATGTAAGAGCATTCGCCTTCAGGTGTTCTGTGTTGTGTACCGCTCTTACCAAGAATGTCAACGAACGCATAATTGATTCTCTCCTCTATTTTTAATTATGATGAACCGCCAAAACGTCAAGAAAATAGAGAAGATAGGTAATTGTATACAGAGAAGGAAGTAACATAATGACTGCTGTTGGCATTGACTTAGGGACAACAAATTCTGAAGTGGCGATTGTCGAAAACGGACAAGTACGAGTATTGCCAGGAGAAGATGGTGATTTAATTTTGCCTTCTTGTGTAGGGTTTAGCGATACGGGAAAACTGCTTGTTGGCAGAGAAGCACTTCGTCAATATGCTGCAGCACCAGATCGCACTGTCAAGTCAATTAAGCGCTGGATGGGAACCGATCACAAAACTACTTTAGGTTCGGGGGAGCAAAGCGAATACTTACCCCATGAAATTTCTGCCATTATTCTTCGTGCCCTCAAACAGCGAGCAGAGAGTGTTTTGGGAGAATCGGTGAATCAAGCAGTGATTACTGTTCCGGCGTATTTTACAGATGCTCAACGACAGGCGACGAAAACTGCTGGAGAAATCGCTGGTTTTGAGGTTTTACAAATTATCAACGAACCAACTGCGGCGGCGTTAGCTTATGACATGCGTTCGGAGGAAACAGAACAGGTTTTGGTTTATGATTTGGGAGGTGGAACTTTTGATGTTTCGGTTGTGGAAATTACAGGTGATGTTACGGAAGTCTTAGCCAGTCATGGTAACAATCGGTTAGGGGGAGATGATTTTGACAGGCTTTTGCAACTACATCTAGCCAGTCTTTTCCGCGCCAGTCATGGTATGGATGTGCCAGATGATGCAGTGACTCAGGCGCGTTTGTTACGAGCCGCAGAGCAGTTGAAAATTGAGATGAGTTCCCACGCCTTTGCTACAGTACGTGAAGCTTTTTTGGCAAGTAAGGGTAAGACGGCATTGCATTTAGAGACAGAAATTGCCCGAGCAGATTTTGAAAAGTTGATTAGTCCTCTGATAGAAGAAACTTTAGAGGCGATTGACAGGGCATTAACAGATGCTAATCTCCAAGCAGATGACATTGATCGCATTATCCTGGTTGGTGGTTCAACACGCATCCCTCTCGTGCGACAAATGATCGAGGAGCATTTGGGACAAGCTCCTACTGATGGGATTCAACCGGATCTTTGTGTGGCTTTGGGAGCGGCTTTGCAAGCAGGGGTGCTGGCGGGTGAATCAGTAGATGCCATTCTTGTGGATGTGATTCCCCATTCTTTAGGTATTGCTGTAGCTGTGAATACGCAAATGGGAATTATGCCTGGCTACTTTAGTGTCATTATTCCCCGCAATAGCGTTGTTCCCGTTTCTCGCTCCGAGGTTTATTCAACTCTACTTGACGATCAAGAAGCGGTGGAAATCGAAGTTTTTCAGGGAGAAAATATGATCGCTCAAGAAAATGTTCCCTTGGGTTCTTTCCGAGTAGAGAACTTACCACCTAAACTTGCAGGAGGTGTTCAAGTTGAAGTTCACTTTGATTTTGACCTAAATGGCATTCTCACTGTCACTACTACTGAGAAAGGCAAAGGGCAACAAGGAACTCTTGTAGTCAATAATGCTGGTATGCAAAGACTTTCCAGCAATGAGTTGAAGCAGGCAAGAGTAAATTTAGAATCTTTGTTCCAAAGTGATGAAACAATTGGAAAATCCAAAATAGCAACAATTTCACCAGAACTTACAACGCTTTTAGACAATGCTCAAAAAGCACTCTTTATCGTCGATGAAGCACAAGAAGAGGAATTGCAAGAATTGTTAGACAAAATTGATGATGCGATTGCAGATGATAGTCCAGAATTACCTGATTTGCAAGCAGAATTGGAAGATTTTCTTTACTATCTTAGCACTGACGGTACGGAAGAACTATGAAATGTCCTGTATGTGGTGCAGTCTATCGTTCTGCAATGTCTAGTGCCTTAACTTGCCGACGCTGTAAAGCCGACTTGTCTGACTTGATACGCCTTTATGATCAAGCTATGTGGTATCACAGGCAATCACTGTACTTATTGCAACATAAAAATTATGTAGAGGCAGAAGCAAACAACAAGCAAGCCTTGACAATGTATTCCAGCAATGCAGACTTCCACGCCTTGGCAGGCAAATTACGGGCATTACAAGGAAACTTCGCTGATGCGATCGCGTCTTGGCAACAAGCACTCCAACTTGATTCACAAAATGCGATCGCGTCTACAGCAATGCAAATGCTCAAATCAGTAATGAGTAATGAGGGATAAGTATTATATCATGTTCGATAAATAAGTTATAAATAAAAGATAGGTTCGTAGTTGAGCTTTAGCGCTTTTATCAATTTGAGAGCGCTGAAGCGCAACTACAAACATTATTATAAGTTTTCAACCGAACATGATATTAGACATCAAGAGAAATAACGTAGGGGCGTTCTTATCCTTGGTACGGCTATTCGTCCCTACCAAGGATAAGAACGCACTGCTAATATCACTATCTGCAAGGGAGCATTCTAGCAGGGGGAATAGAAAAAGTAGGTCGAGTTTGAGAATTGGATAATTTATTTCTTGGAGTTCCTTAATCAAAGTCTGTTGGATCATTCGGATGGCGATAATGCTCAAACACGCGAGTGATTTGAGTTGGCACGACACGAGTCAAAGAAAGTTGTGGAATCTCGTGTTCTCCAAAGAATTCTGCACCTTCTGTTTCAAAACTATCTGTAGCCGTGCCACCGATCAACTCACACTGAAAAAATAGTTTGTAAACGTAATACTGGAATGGTGGATGTCCGTGACGGGGATCATTTCTATCGTAAACTGCCAACAGCTTTACTGCTTTTGTCTGATACCCTGATTCCTCGTACACCTCTCGCACAACGGCTTCACTTGGTGAATCACCAATATCTGCCCATCCTCCTGGTAGCGTCCAACAACCATCCTCTTTTTCTCTAACTAATAGAAGTTTATCATCACGGAAGATAGCGGCACGCACATCTATCTTGGGAGTGGCATAACCTTTTTCTTTGTCGAATAAATTTACAACGTAGCTTGCTTCTGCATTAGAGTAGGTTGCCATCATGTCTGCGGCAATAGTAGCGCACCTGTTGAAAGCGTTCCATATCATAAGGGTTTTCACTAAAAGTGAGACCATTTTGGGCGATCGCCTGTAATTTTTGTCCCCATTCCAGCCACTTAAAACTCATGAACTCTCCTCCATCTAATATTTTGAGCTTTCGAGCCTAAATTTGAATCTTAACTTGTAAATCTTGCTTGGTAATATCCTGGTTCAATCCAGGCAAGAGCAACAGCAGTTTTGATCCCAGTACAAAAGCTGCTGTGATTCAATTTGAAAAGAATGGCAATCAAGCTTCTAATACCGAAGGGGTTGTAGATTCCGTTACATTAATGAGATATTTACTCTCCGCGATCGCTCCTCAAACATTTCCGGTTACATTCTTGTGATAATATTGAGCAAAAAATCATTAAGAATCACCCATCCGACTTGAAAAAAGTTGTCATGCAACCTGATATCATGCCTATGCGGGGAGTACGGTGGCGTATTCCCATTGTCCTCGCCGTGACGGTGTTCGTCAACTACCTAGACCGCAACAATCTCGCGCTAGCCCTGCCACGTATAGCTCAAGATTTTGGTTGGAGTAACCGAGAGATTGGTTCAAACGGTGAATTACTTTTAGCTGCCTTCTTTTTGCCATATGCGGTGTCGAATATATTGCTTAGTAGAGTTGCTGAGCGATTCGGTTCCAAGCGCAGTGTGATCGCAGCAATCACAGCGTTTTCCCTTTTTACTATCCTAAGTGGGTTCTTTGGGCAGTCGCTGACTTCACTGATTCTGCTACGCTTGCTTCTGGGTTTCGGTGAGGGTGTTCATATCCCGATGCTGAGCTTACTTACAAGCCGATGGTTTCCGGTAAGCGAGAGAAGCTGTGCCAATGCGATTTGGGGGGCAGGGATTTTACTTGCCACTGCAACTGCGCCACTAATTATTGTCCCAATGATTAATATCATTGGTTGGCGTCCCACTTTTGCTGCGATTGGTATGGTTGGTATGCTGGTTTCTATTCCGCTCGTTTGGTCAATAGTACAGGATGCGCCTCATTGTAACAGTAGTGTGAGCGACGCTGAATTGGCGTATATTCGCGCGGGGCAAAAAATATCTGATGTTGCAGGTATAACAAATTCTCAGACAAGCTACGTGCACTCAAAGCGATTTTGGCTGGCAGTTATCGGTGGTACGCTGAATGCGTTCTGTGCATTTGGTTTGCTTAATTGGTTACCGACTTACTTCAACCGCGCCAAAGGAATTGACTTTGAGCGACTGGGATGGCCACTGTTTTTGATTTTTGCAGTAGGTATTGTCGGCGTCTTCTTCATGGCTTTCCTAGGCGATCGTCTCCAGCGCCGAACGCTACTTGCAAGTGTAGGTTTTTTAATAGCAGGCGTAATGGTATACATCGCCTCAAGTGTCAACAGATTAGAACTCTTGGTGTTGTTCTTTGCACTCGCTGTGTTTTTCCAGAGCACCTACACTGCCCAAGAATATGCCATTGTTCAACGCCTATTGCCCCCTGAGCGAATTGGTGCTGGTACTGGACTATACAACGGGATCGCCGTGCTATTTGGTGGTGTTGGTGGTTCGCTTATCCCCGGCTCGATTGTTGCTATGACTGGGAGTTTCGATGCTGGAATGTTCAGTATTGTTGTGGGTGCATTGATTGCGGCGTTTGTCATGTTACTTTTAGCGCGAACGATCAAGTATTAAAATAAAAACCCACCAGTTTTGCTTGCGTATTAATCATGGAAAAACTTGATGTCGATAAAAAAAAGAGCTATGCCAGTATGACCTTGCAAAATCTGAAGGCATCGACCAGTGCGGTTAAAAATTTCTCACATTCAGCCGCCAAACCTGTTTTATCCACTGCCTATATGCTGCTATCTATATTGTCCCTCCTACGATCTACTAATTTCAAAAATTATAAATTACTCTGTTATTATGATGTTACTAAAGAAGTCATTAAAAAGCAATTACCATGCCCAGAAAATACGCTGCTAACTTGACTATTCAGTTTTCGTACGAGGAGAAACGCATTTTGGAGGAATATTGTGAAAAGATGCAGCGAACAAAGAGCGATATCATTCGTGAGTTTGTTCGCTCACTGAAAACGAGCTTACACAAGAGCTAATGCTACAGGAGCATTTTTGTACCCAAGATATAGAATGGTATCCCAATCAAAAACATTCACCCAATTCTTCAAGTTGTGCATCTATGCATCTATGTTGTTTAGGAAGAGCGTTAATGCCTTCTGGCTGCCCAAACTCCAGCTACTAGCAATTAGCACCTCATACCATTTTATTATGAAGCTACATATAATTAATTGATCCAAAGCTTTGATAGATAAGGATTGTTTCTATGCAGCTTCACATAATATTGGTATCAGTAATTAGCAATTAATAACTCAGATTATTGAAGTGGTAATGACGAATTAGTTTGACCTGCTTGTTAGGTAATATTTGTCATATCACGATTACTTAGTAGGGGTGTGCGGGTTTTCAAGTCAAATTTATATCCATTTGGCAGAATATGAAGTCTTGCTCCACAAATTGCCAATGGCTCATCCTTGAGAATGTCCTCAACGTTGGTGTGTATGATTTCTGATTGATCCACAATCGTGATACAACCTTCCCCAATCACTTCAATCTGGCTATCTGTTACCAGCATAGCAGTATTCTCATCAACGCCAAATCCTAGAACAGCAGGCTGCTGTGATAAGGCTGAAAGTAAGCGACCTAAACGTCCTCGCTGGGAAAAATGCTGATCGATGACGACTCCAGGAAGGAAACCCAAACCAGGACCCATATTTGCAATTTCAATCCGAGGATTTGTCTGTGAGTCTCCTTGTACAATCATCACATCCGGCATAATAGCAGCTCCGGCGCTTGTTCCTCCTATTACAATCCCCTCCACGCTGCGTTCGTGAATTGCTGCATCTATTTCTGTATCTTTAAGAATACTAATGATTCGGGCTTGATCTCCTCCGGTGAAAAATATGCCCGTAGCGTTGTTAATAGCTTGTATAGCTGTGGATGAAGACGCATCTTCACGAGTTTCAGTGTCAACTATCCGAATTTCTTCGACTCCAAGCCTTTCAAAAACTTTAATATAACTTTCTCCTACTTCGGTTGGTAGTTCTGTTGCCGCAGTTAAAATGACAATCCGAGCTTTGGTGCTGCCAGCGCATCGCACAAATTCTCGCAGAATCCGGCAATCTCCTTCTTTATCTTCCGCTCCACCAATTATAACCAACTGCCTTTTAATTTCACTCTTCACCATAATATCTCCTGATATAAGTTATGCTTATTGAAGCAAACATGAAAATTCAGACCAGAGAAACACCCATTTGGTAGATTAAGATACAAATTTTCAAATAGCAATGTGTATGGTTTGACTACAGGCGATCGCTGTACGCGTATCACTGAAATTTCATCTACTTACCATACACGTTTTAGATCAATACGGTTCAGTTAAGCCTTTTTTCTCCCCCTGCCTGCCTCAACAGATAAATTTCCTTAAGAGTGATCCATAAAAATAAATGCCCAGCCGTATTGGGGAATATTGCGACTACGACTAGAGATCTAGTTTGACGGCTGGGCATTTATTTCTTGGCAATATGCTAACTGAACCGTAATAGACATCTCCGAAACCGGAGATGTCTATTATATTCGGCGGTTTATAAGAGAAGAAGCTCACGCTGCTTTTACCTTATGACAAAGAACCTATTTCTATCTGCAAAGAGCAGAGACGCTCCGAAGCGAATAGCACTAGCTCTCGCTTCGGAGCATGGCTTCTCCACTTGGGCGTCCTGTCCTTGTCTTAGCGGTAGGCTATAGCAAGCCGCTATATTTTTCACTCTTACTTGAACAAACAACCGTCTTCGCGATCGCTCGCACTGGGTGTAAAGCTTCCCCCGGCAGACGAGCGCCTCCGCGAGGCGGTTAACCTGTTGTGTTGTTGAGAATGTGGTAAAATGCTCCCAGTTATGCTTGGGAGCTTGAGGAATTTGTCTCTCTGTTGTCCGTTGAATGCAACTGTGTTTCTCCCAACTATTGTCTTGGCTGTGCGTTTAAAAAATAATTTTCACGACTCCTCTACGCATCGCTATATAAGGGTAGCTAAATCTAAAGAAACAGTACTCCAATCTAAGGCACTCCCCTGTGAAATCAGAAACCTGAGCCACACTCGCATTCTTTGGTGATGGGTAGATGACAGGTTTACTCTCAGACTTACAATTTGAGAGTGCATTCGAGAATTAATTTTTGATTTAATTGGGAATAAGGTTGAATTTCCAGGGCACGCCGAAAAGCGAGGATAGCTTCTACATAATTTCCCATTGCGGCATAACACAAACCCAGACCATGAAGTGCGCCAAAATGTACTGGATTGAGATGGATAACCATCTGACAGTCAGCTAGTGACTTTTGATACTCGGAGGTAGTGTAGTAAAGATAGGCACGGCGATTCCACGCTTCACTAAAATCTGGTAAGTTGCTGATAACTTCTGTGAGTACTGCTTCTGCTTCAGTAATTTCTCCTAAATCCATAAGCTTTTGACTACGTTCAATCATTTCCAGCCCATAAATTCCCTTTTGCTGATACCAGATACGCCAGAGCTTCATTGTTGCCTCTTCGCGAACGGTTTCGTCGGGGTTTTTCAAGTCTTTAAGTAAAGAATCGATAAATAAAGAATCCATGAATTTAAAGTCAAACTCAATATACTAAATCAAAATTTGTACAAGATTATCACAGAAGGTCCTGTTGTTCTTATACCGAATAAATTAAGAGTCGGGAGGCAGAGTTAGAGAATTTTTGGGCGAGTAATGGATGAATCTCTCTTATACTGAACGTTTTCAATCTTTAAAGATATTATAAAACTTTTCTTTTTTGAAACCTATACATAAAGCGTATGATGATTTTAAGTGCTAAATTCTAACTTCTAAATTACTACATAAATTGAAATTAAGGGATTAATTTGTGATTTATTGTATTCTGTAATACGATTAATACAACACTCTAAATTTTAGAGTTGTTAATAACTGCTTATGAATATCTCCGGATTTTACAAATCACAACCTCTACGTGGTTGCTGAGCGCTTGATGATGGCTGAAAATTGATAAATAATAACAAAAATAAAAGACTATGCCAAAACAAAACAGCGTGTCCAGGCATATTGTTCTCACGTCCCATCCAAGTCACTTTGGTCCCAAACCTATTCCAATTAGTTGGGGAGCAAGCGATCCGTTGCAACGAGGTCCTTTGATAGCTACGCTCACAAATCTTGCACAACGCAATGTGATTGGGACTCACTCTGGTAGTTATGCGGTTTATCGGGCATTAGCGGTGGCGAGTGGGGCACTTCAGTCAGATCATAGGGCTGATCTCACCAACACATCTCCTACAGAGCAGATTGGACCACACCCAAGTTGGTTTGATCCTGATAAAATAGTTTCTCTTGACCCATTTGGGGCAATTGTGGACCAAGTTTTTACATCATATTACGAACAAAGATATGATATCCGTCCCACAATCGCCATCACCAAGGCTCATATTAACATGCCAGAACTGCTTTCTTGCGTGGCGAAAGGACGCTTGCAGATTGATGGCGAGATTATGAAACCAGGTGGCGATTTGGTTGTTACAAAAGCTGCCATTGAGCCAGTTTGGTATTTACCAGGAATTGCCAAGCGGTTTAAAATCACGGAGGCAGATTTGCGTCGTGCCTTATTTGAACAAACGGGGGGGATGTTTCCAGAACTGGTAACGAGATCCGATTTGGAGGTATTTTTGCCACCTATTGCAGGCGTTACCGTGTATATCGTCGGAGATCTCAGTGCGATCACCGATCCCAATAAACCTCTGGCTGTGCGAGTCCACGACGAATGTAACGGTTCGGACGTTTTTGGATCGGATATTTGCACCTGTCGTCCCTATCTCGTACATGGCATTGAGGTGTGCATACAAACGGCGCAAGCAGGTGGTGCAGGGATCATTATTTATTGCCGTAAGGAAGGTCGCGCCTTGGGAGAGGTCACGAAATTCCTGGTATATAATGCTCGCAAACGCCAGGAAGGTGGCGATCGCGCTGATGCTTACTTTACCCGTACTGAATGTGTGGCGGGCGTACAAGATATGCGCTTTCAAGAACTCATGCCGGATGTGTTGCACTGGTTGGGCGTGAAGCGCATCGACTATTTGGTGTCTATGAGTAATATGAAGTACGATGCTATTACTCAAATGGGAATTGAGATTGGCGAACGCATACCGCTTCCAGAAGATTTGATTCCTGAAGATGCATGGGTAGAAATGGAGGCAAAAAAAGCCGCTGGCTATTATACCACAAGTAATGTGTTAGATGCAACTAGTTTGGCGGAGGTGAAAGGACGTTCTTTGGAATAGAAATGTTAGTTGTAAGTTGTTAATCGAACAACTTACAACTAAATAGTATGGGTGTGTCAAAGGAGTAGGTAGAGATGGAGATACGAACCGCCGATTCGCCAAAAAAAGAAGACATGGAGGTGGTTGCTTATTTGCGATCGCCTGTTGCTATTCGGGAACGATGTGGGCAGCTATTTACAATGGCACTAGAAGGGCGATCGCGTCATTTTAGTTGTGATTTGAAGCACTTGGGAAGCGTGACGGATTATGTGACAGAGGTGATGCGGCAGCAGTACCCAGATTTGCAAATTCCGTTTCACAGTCGTTGGCGACATTTTGAAGCAGGCGGTGTGCCACGTAATACCAAGTTGGACGAGAAGTTAACAGGATTGACGCCTTTGGAGAAAGCGACGGCTCAGTTTGATTTGGCGATCGTCAGTGTTTTGCTGGATGCGGGTGCAGGCGATCGATGGTGTTATTATGAGCGGGATACGGGGCTGAGTTTCCAGCGTTCTGAAGGATTAGCTGTTGCCAGTTTCCAGATGTTTTGTCAGGGAGCTTTTTCTAGCAACCAACAACACGCGACGCAAGTTGATGCTCAAAGATTGCAAGGATTTACAGAACAAGAATTGGCAGACGGGTTGCAAGTAAATTCAGAAAACTCCTTAGTGGGCATGACAGGACGTTTAAAATTATTGCAAAAATTAGGTCAAGTCCTACTATGTTTACCGGAGATGTTTGGAGAAAAAAATCCCCGCCCTGGTAACTTGGTGAGTTATCTGTTGAAGCAATCTCACAACAACCAGTTATCTGCTGCAACAGTTTTCAGTGCAGTTTTGGCGGGACTAAGTAATATTTGGTGTGGAAGAATAGAAGTTGCTGGAGTTAACTTAGGGGATGTTTGGTTTCACCCAGACGTGAATAGCGATCATTTAGTGCCATTTCACAAACTTTCCCAATGGCTCAGTTACTCTCTACTAGAACCATTACAAGAATTAGGTTTGGAAATAACTGGCTTAGATGTCCTCACAGGATTGGCAGAATACCGTAATGGAGGATTGTGCCTTGATTTGGGACTCCTGAGCGCTAAATCCCCTGATATTTTACATTCATCTCATGCCGTAGGATCGGAAATTATCGTCGAATGGCGTGCCTTGACTTTAATTTTATTAGATCGCATCGCCAATCAAGTACGTGCAAAGTTAGCGATGAGTGTCGAAGAACTGCCACTCGTGAAAATCCTGCAAGGTGGAACCTGGATAGCTGGACGAAAAATTGCGGCTGAGCTCAGAGCAGGTGGGATCTCCCCAATACAAATAGAAAGTGATGGCACAGTATTCTAAGTATTCTTCACTACTCACTTATTCATGTAATATTACTTCTCTTTTCACCTTCTTTCTCTGCGTCCTTGGCGTCTTGGCGGTTTATTTAATCGGTATTCACAAGCGAGGTTCGGCAGTAGTTGCTGGTTGTTAAAAGATTTTCTAAACCATTCCCCAATAACTGCTAACCAATATGCACAATCAAGTCATACTCATTGAACATCCATTGATTCAGCATAAATTAACACTGCTTCGCAAAGTTGAAACTGACACAGCGAAATTTCGCGTCCTCCTGAAGGAGATAAGCTTGTTGTTAGCGTATGAAGTGACGCGGGATTTGCCTGTGAAGTACGAACAGATTCAAACACCACTATCTTTAATGAAAGCACCAATGCTTGCTCCAGATAAGAAGCTAGTGATTGTTTCGATTCAACGAGCGGGACAAGGAATTTTGGAGGGGATGCTGGAACTCATGCCATCAGCACGGGTAGGACATATTGGATTGTACCGCGACCCAAAAACTCTCATTGCCGTCGAGTATTATTTTAAGGTTCCTGATGATGTAGAGCAACGAGACGTGCTAATTGTCGATCCGATGCTGGCAACTGGCAATACTGCTGTCGCCGCAGTCGAACGGCTAAAATCCACGAATCCCTTGTCAATTAAGTTTGTCTGCTTACTTGCTGCACCAGAAGGCATTGAGCATTTTACAGATGTGCATCCAGATGTGCCGATTTACACTGCCGCTATCGACGAATATCTTGATGAAAAAGGTTACATTATTCCCGGATTGGGTGATGCTGGGGACAGATTGTTTGGGACGAAATGAACAAAATGAATATTGTGCTATACTCCTGGGCTAACTACTGATCACTTCTCGCGTAGTTCAGAAACGCGATCGCATAATTCTTGATACTGGACTTTAGACTAAGCAGGCGATCGTAAAAAAGGCTGATCCATTAGAATTGATACTAGGCAATAACAAAATGACCCAGCAGTACGCTCGTTAATAAACTGGAAAGCT
>JAQYWO010000158.1 GCA_029379215.1 Rhizonema sp. PD37 | reverse complement strand
ATGTTATTTAAGTTAAACTACAGAGACTGTTAGTCTAAAACTTAGACGTAATCATTCAGCACTTTAGCAAATCAGGCGTTAGCACAGAAAAAAACTTCTGTCAAACATCTGCTCTAAGCTTAATGCTCATAACTTAAGCCAGCTAAGTGCTTGAAACTACGGGCTAAACTCTTCCGATCCAACTGCTGTTTTTTTTATCAGAGGACTATTGCATGGCAACTTATAAAGTTAGATTAATAAATGACGAAGAAGGGTTAGACAAAACCATTGAGGTCGATGACGATGTGTATATTCTTGATGCTGCAGAAGAAGAAGGAATAGATCTACCCTATTCATGTCGTGCTGGATCTTGTTCAACATGCAATGGAACGCTTGTTGAAGGTAAAGTTGACCAGTCCGATCAAAATTTCTTAGATGACGATCAGATTAAAGCAGGAAATGTACTGACTTGCTATGCCTATCCGGCATCTGACTGCACCATTCGCACCCATCAGGAGGATGCACTCGTGTAGTAATCACCTCAAATGCTAGTACTGTTACCTTGAAATCAAAAATTAAAAAGGCTTGAGTTGCAAGTAGTAAGCAATTCCGTAGACGCGCAACGATAAGTAGCGCTTATGCAGGGAAACCCTCTATCGGCTACTGCGATCTTCTCCGGAAGGGAGAGGCTGAGCAAACACAGCGTTAGCGACTTCGTGTAGCGTCTCGCACCAGAAGGCAAGGTATGGTAACGAGTATTGACACTCCCAAGACGAGTTGATTTGTTTAAGAAATTATACAAATCATATTGTCAGTATTGCTCCTTTGGGTTAAAAGCCCAAGGGAGCAGTATCTGTTTATAATCTCCTGTGTTTCAACCAGGGGAGATGTCAAAACATCATGGAGTCAATAAGTTCGCGTTATTGCAACTGAAGATTTTTTGGCAATAGAACCCAAAAAGTGAACGTTGGTATTGCTCAAGATGTAATGATAGAGAAAAAGAGCTTGGGGAAAATCTGGATGGCAAAGCTATCTAAATGGATAGTAATAGCGCTCATCTTTGGTGTACTCATTAGTGGTGTATATGTGTTTGTTAATCAATCTAACAGACAACAGGATGTTCAATCGTTAATTGAGAAAGCCAGAGAGGCTTGGATTGCTCAAGACGCCGATGCACTCACACAAATGTTTACGCCTGACGGTGAACTCATGGTACCTGGTCATATTTCGCTTGGACAGGGGAGAATTCGAGAAGGATTAACACATTTTGCTCAGCAGTATAAAGATGTGAAAATAGACATTCAGCGGATTATTATTGATCATAATCAGGCTGCGGTACAGTGGCACTACGAAGATACTGAAAAAAACACAGGTCGTCTTAATCAAGCCGATGATGTCATCATCGTTGATTTTAAGGATGGTCGGATCAGCCGTTGGCGCGAGTATTTTGACACAAAAACGCCTGCTAGCAAGTAAATTGCATCGTTAATAGGAGTAGTGGTAATATTTCCACCGCCGAAGTTAGTATCAATTGTTGACACTCCCCATGCCTAAAGGCGAGGGGATTCTTTAAGAGTTTTAGCCGTATCTCTTAAATATCCGACTGTCTGATAGTTTCCTATCCCGTAGGCTTGGTTCCCAGTCTCAACCACTAAGGATTGATATCTACTGGGCGTAACTTTCCCACAGTCCGTAGGTAGTGGCGAAGCTCGCCGGACGGAAGATTCCGCCCGGCAGACTTCGCTCTTTTTATTTGGGAAGACAAGCCCCACTCTTTGAGCTATCGTTCTAGAAGCCTTGGTATCTGCATGTTCGGTGTAGTGGCAGACAAGACAAATAAACTTTTCGCCCTCGCGGTTCTTTTTATCGACATGACCGCATTTTGGGCATTCTTGGGAAGTATGTTTAGCTGGTACTGGTACAACATGTTTCCCAGACTTAACAGCAAGCCACGCAATCTTGTGGAAAATATCACCCCAACCAGCATCAAGGATTACCCGGTTCAATCCAGTCTTTTGGCTTGCACCGTTACGCTTGTATCCACCTTTCCCGTCGTGCTTGGTTTTGGCACGCTTCACCATATTGGGGATACGCAAGTCTTCTCTGGCTACAACCTCAGCAGTTTTAACAATCTTAGATGCTGCTTGCCATCCGTATTCTTCTCGGCCTACAGCAAGCTTGTGCTTTTGCTTAGCTAATCTCTTGATAGCTTTGATTCTGTTCTGAGAACCTTTCTGTTTGCGGCTGATAGCACGTTGACGTATTGCCAAACGTCGAGCAGTCTTTGGGTTTGTGGTAGGGCGTTTATTTTCAACGAAGCTACCATCAGACAGCGCGACTAGTTTGTTAATACCGACATCGATGCCTACAACTGATTTAGATTCAGATAGTGGCTTTAACTCTGGCAATACACCCGGAATCTCAACCAACATTGATATGTACCAGTTACCACCTTCACGCTTGATGGTACAAGTTCTCAAGTTTTGGATTAACGATAAGTCACGACTATTGTGGAACTTAACATCACCAATTCCCGGTAGGTAGGCAGTCGCATACTTCTTTCTGATATGACGAAGGATGACACGACCTGGTTTGTACTCGAAGGAATCCAATCGTCGGATAAATTGTGGGAATCCTCTATGATGTTTCCAAAAGTTACTAAAAGCTGTGTCTAGATTAGCAATGTTACTTTGTAAAACATCAGAATCAATTGTCGAAAAACTCTCTAATGATTTCCGTAATTGTGTAGTCACTTTCATCTGAATACCAGAAGCCGAATCCCATTTGACAACAGTTTCAACGACTTCTTTTGTCTGCTTGTCTTTAAGCTTAGATTGTTTGGTTGCTAATTCCAGATTTTGAGGAATAACACCATGCTTAAGAATTGGACAAGTTAACGGACAGCAGGAACCATATTCAATTTTTGATTCTATTTCACAATATGCACTATAACTGTAAGCTATCGATTCATCAATTTCTTGGTTATTGGTGTCAAATCCATTTATGCGTTCTCGTAATGCGTAATTACGATGTTTTCTCAACGTTACCAACCATTCCTCAAGAGTTGCCTCCTGAGTTTGGTTCGCGTATATCTTGAAATTCCATCGTATTTGCACTTTCTACTTTCTTTCATTTATTAGATGGTTTATATTTATCTATTATATACCATTAATCTGTATAGTAACAACTTCTCATGAATAAATTCAAATCTAATAACAATGTTGTTTATTCATGTAAATACCATGTAGTTTGGACTCCGAAATATAGGCGCGGAGTCTTAAAAGACGGAGTAGACACACGATTGAAACAGTTATTACACCAAATTGCCAAAGAAATACATGTTGAAATCATTGAAATGGAGATCATGCCAGACGATGTTCATTTATTGATTGAAGTAGATCCCCAACTCGGAATTCATAAAGCTGTTAAACGGCTCAAGGGTGTTACCTCTAGATATCTTCGTCTTGAATTCCCACATCTTAAATCCCGACTTCCAACCCTCTGGACTAATTCTTACTTTGTCTCAACAGTAGGGGGAGCGCCATTATAAATCATCAAGCACTACATTCAGAATCAAAAAGAATTTTGAAGGCGACTAAAGTCGCTTTGGCTTCCTCCCCATGTAAGACAGCCAGGGGCTTCCGCCTTTCGTATTCGGTGAGAATGATGGCACTATTCCCTGAGATCGCCTGCAAGCATAGAACTGATGATCAACTGCCGATTTCCTCTGCTACTCGCTTGAGACGACGCAGTTGAGCTTGCATATCATCTTTTGTCCAAGCTTGAGCAAAGGTTTTGAAACCCCAACTGACTAGCGGGTTGGGAATCTCGAATTCAAAACGGTTCAGCAGGCACGTTCCTTTATCTGTAGGTTGACATTCCCAGCGATCGCATCCTCTAAAAAAACCTTCAAACTGCCATACAACCAAACCTGGTTGTCTTTCCACAACTTTGTTATCTAATGTAGGTTTGATGATAGGTATTTGTACAACAAACCGACTTTGACTACCGACATCAGTACTCCACTCGCCTACAGGCTCACAACGCAACACCGGATTGAGCCAGCGATGCATTAATACACGATCTGTAATACAACGCTCCACCACTGTAGCTGTGGCATTAATTTGAATTGATTGTTCAAAAGTTTGGAACATTGCACATCTTTATATGCTACTGCTGCACTTAGAATAACCCAAAATGCTCAACAAAGAGTAGGGTTCGGAGAAAATGATCATGCCTGAGTGCAACGAATGTTGATTGCTGTTCTCCTAATTGCGATATTAATTACTCTAAAAAAATTCCGCTTATTATCAACCTTTTGTGCTACTTTTACTGGTAAATTTGTAGGCAAAACACACGTGAACTTGCCGAAGTTGAGAATTGTTGACAGTAATCGACTTCACAAGCACTAAAAGTGTTTTTTTGCAAGAGTATATAACCTGAATTGCAGAAAACCATGAACACAACTTGGCAAGGAATAACCCAGGTGATGGAAGTTGGTAGGTCAACCGGAGGACAGCGATTATTAGCACAATCGCCAACGTTACCAACAACTCAACCTGGTGGTATCGTCGATTACGCGCAAGGAAGCTTGCAGCAGGTGATTAATTTTCTGCCCACATTGTTGGGAGCTGTACTGATTTTGTTAGTTGGCTGGGTGATTGCGGCGATCGCATCTGCACTGACTCGTTCTCTGCTCAATCGGACAAATATCGACAACCGGATTGCGCGTGGAATCACGGGTAGAGAACTTCCCCAGGTGGAGAAAATTATCTCCAGCTTAGTCTTCTGGGCTATATTGCTGATCACGATAGTTGCCGTTTTAGACACTCTAAATCTCAGAGTTGCTTCTCAGCCACTCAACAGTTTTCTCAATCAAGTTGGTGATTTCTTACCCAAGTTTGTGGGTGCGGCAATCCTCTTTGCAGCAGCTTGGTTAGTAGCTACAGTAGTCAAGCTAATAACTGTACGTGGATTGAACGCATTACGAATAGATGAGCGCGTAAATCCACCAGAAGACACAACCTCCCTAAGCGGCAGTCGTATATCACTAAGTGAGACAATTGGCAGTGCCCTGTATTGGTTTATCTTTTTACTGTTTCTTGCCCCGATACTAGATGCACTAGGGCTCAGGCAGGCACTACAACCAGTACAAACTCTGATTACAGAGATTCTGTCAATTCTGCCAAATATTCTTGGTGCAATACTCATTGCGGCAATTGGCTGGTTTGTCGCGAATATCGTGCGGCGGATTGTCACTAACTTGTTAATGACAACTGGTATTGACAATTTTGGGAGTCGGTTTGGGTTCGCCCGCAGCAGTTCAACAGGGATTCAATCTCTATCAGCGATTATCGGGACACTTGTCTATGTCTTGATTTTGATTCCCGTCGCGATCGCCGCGTTGAACACTCTCCAAATCCAGGCAATTTCTGTACCAGCAATTTCCATGCTGCAACAGATTCTCAATACACTGCCGGCAATCTTTACCGCAGCAGCTATTTTGATTATTGCCTATTTCTTTGGACGATTCGTTGCAGAACTCGTTACCAATATCCTCACAAGTATAGGTTTTGACAACATTTTCTCGATCTTAGGTCTGCCATCACCTACAAGAAGAGTTGTCGTTCCAGAACCAACAACAACACAAAGTCCAATCTCAAGCCGTACCCCATCGGAAGTTGTCGGCATTGTTGTCTTAGTCGGCATTATGCTGTTTGCAACTGTCGCGGCAGTCAATATCTTGAATATTCAGGCATTGACAGTCCTCGTCACGGGCATAGTCGTTATCTTGGGGCGGATTTTGGCAGGTTTGGTGGTGTTTGCTGTTGGTTTGTTTTTAGCAAATCTAGCTTTTAATATCATTACCAGTTCTGGCGATCGCCAAGCAAGGATCTTAGGTCAAGTAGCGCGGATTGCGATTATCTGCCTAGTATCAGCAATGGCACTGCAGCAGATCGGTGTTGCTACAGATATTGTGAATTTAGCCTTTGGACTTTTACTAGGAGCGGTGGCGATCGCTGTTGCTCTATCTTTCGGTCTAGGCTCTCGCGATATTGCTGCCGAGCAGGTCAGACATTGGTTAAACTCTTTTAAGAGTAGAAACTAAAAAGTGGTAAGGGTTAGGAATTAGGAGCTATAGTTTTTATTCCTTTCTCATACTCATTCAGTATTCCTCACTTTATTTTTCGCTCCTCACTTTTATTTTTTCATGTAATTCGTCTTTGATCCGGTTGAGAATTGAACTTTCATCAAGAGATGCCAAAATTCTATTAATTATGGCTTTAGGACCATCTGCTCCCCATGTTGCCCCATTAGCTAAATAAGCTTTGGTAACTTGACCAATACCATAAGTAGAAACACCAGCGACTGACGCTTGTGTGATTGCGACTGACAAATAAGGACCAAAAGAAGCACCACCAGTCGCGGGTACAGAAATACCAAGTAAAGTTTTCAGAGAACTCAAGCCTAAAGAAGCTAGCAGTTCACTGGCACCAATACCGCCCATACTCAGGGCGATTTTTTGTAACAATTTCAGCGCTCCCACTTCTGTCATGGGAATGCCGTAAAGCTTTGATAAACCGAGGATGAGAACAATATCAATGATCGCACCAGTCAGAAAATCTACAACCGTTACAGGATTGAGAGCGATCGCCACAGCTTTGATCATCACAGCTTTCCAAATCAACTGATTTGCACTTTTATCCCGAATCATCAGTTTACGCTGCACCAATTGTTCATTGACGTTGTCAGCATAAAGCATGCTGTTCAGGGCAACCAAAGCTTTGCCTTCTTGGTGCAAAATCTCCAATATTTTCAGCTTCAGTTCTTCGACTTGGGCAGGGACTGCACGTAACTGTACGCTCCTCGTTCCATCTGGGCGACGAATTGCCGTTTTCGCCAATGGCGATGCTGCCGCCATCACAATTTCCTCAGGAGACAGAATCTCCTTCACCCGTTCATCCCGGATTTTTTGATAAATTGCCATCCTATCGGCTTCTGGAAACTGGTCAACTTTGTTGAACACTAATAATATTGGTTTACCCACTTCCCGCAATTGAGAAAGAGCGAGGTGTTCTAGTTTCGTCATGTCGCCAGCAATCACAAACAGAATCAAATCCGCTTGTTTGGCAACCTGTTGAGCTAAAGCAGCACGGGTTTCACCATCCACTTCGTCTAACCCAGGTGTATCGATTAATTCCACCTGCGATTGACCTATTGCAGGTAGAGTGACTCGTACAGCGCGTTCTGTTTCCCCGATCGCTTCTTCATCAACACTCCAGTTCACTCGTTGGGCAGTACGCGTAACGCCATGCAACGCACCCGTTTCAAACACTGGTTGTCCTACCAAAGCATTAAGCAAGGAAGATTTACCCCGTCCCACCATGCCAAAGGTAGCAATTTGTACAACCATGCGCTCTAATTTTGAGAGCATCATTTGCAAATCGGCAATTTCCTGCTCAAGTCCTTCTCTTTCTTGGGGTTTGAGATCGAGATGAGCGACTAAATTTGAGAGTGTTGTCTGTGCCTGTTTGTAGTTAAGTTCCGCCTGAATTTCTTCAAAGTCGGAAATAGCGCTATCGAGTTCGTCTTCGCCGTTCAAGGAATTTTCATTTGTGCTAGGCGAATTGCCGGGATCGGGATCGGGTAATATTGAATTCATATCAATTTTAAAGTCATAGATTTTGCCGAAAGTTGCCAGGAAGCCAGCCTGAGGGGTTTCCCTGCGTAGCGAACTTTCCAAAACAGATTTTAAGTTTAAGCCACTTCGATCCTAGTGATTTTTATTAGGAAATTGAAGGAGAGAGGAGTGTAGCAATTCCCGAATTCGCTACATATTCAATATTCTGTACGGATGGGCACAGGAAGCCCATCTGTGATCAATGGTAGTATTAAGTTTGCACGGAGGAATTTTGAATAAGTTTGGGTGGCGGATGGGACAATACTTCATCGCTTTATTTCGTATGCTTATATTCCCCCTGCCGAAAGAACACATCCTGCCCTGTCGTAAACGCCCTTGCCTGAACTGAGCGATTCAACTGGTCAGAGCCGGAAAATCCGTATGAACCTTCACTCCACTAAAATCAGTTCCAAAAGCCTGTTCCATCGGTTGTCGGATATTATCTGTTTCGAGCGATTAGTAGCAGTGCTGTTTTCCTTATAATAAAGCTTACAAGCGAGAACACTTTCCTATGAATTACGAGTCAACATATAACGTCTTTAGAACTATTTTTCAGATCACAAAGTAATTTTTTTATGGACTGTTTACTCGTTAAATGGAGGGGAAAAATTAAGAATAGTTGGGCAAACAAATTATCTGATTCTTTTTCTGCTTCTGCGTTTAACCCCTGTTGTTCAATAAGATCGATTATCGATTTCTTTTCCTCTAATGACGAGAATTTCCGTTGTTTTACTGTTACATCCGTTTCAACTAAAATGAGGTTATATTTACCTAATGTTTTTTTTATTTCTGAAATATCAAACATCTTCAAAATAAAAACTGCTCCCCAAAGCTGACTGAGATTTCTGACTGGAGTAAGAATCTTGTCGAACGTTACTTCTGTGATGTACCCAATACATCCTGTTGAAATTAATAAATTAATATCTTGGAGATGATTGGCGTAATCTTCTTTTAATAAAGGTAACTTTTCTAAATTAGTAGGAATGCCTGATTGTATCAGTTGAGACTCTACTGCATAATTGACAGCCTGTTCAGCACTATCTAAACCGATAAACTGTAATCCTTCATCAACATTAGACTCATGAAACCAAGTATGATCAAGATTCCGGCGTGAAAGTTCTGCTTGCTGAAGACGTAATGGGTTAGTATAATACTGATAAAGCTCTGTCATGCTCTTATCAAATTTTAGTAGTGCAGCATTAATACCATAGGAGCATCCAATATCTAAAATTTTCAATGAATACACGGATTCATAGTCACGATAAGCGTTAATGACTTTCATAAAATAGGATTTAGCACGCTCAGGCAAATCGTATTTATATTGAGTTATCAATTGATAATAAAGTTGTGGATCTTGTAAGTTATAGACATGATTGAGGTCTAATTTTTTTAGATTAATTTCTTGGTTTAACATCATATCAAAGTTACCTTCAAAACTTGAACTTGTTTGTGTAGTCTCTGGCTTTAGCCCTTTCAAGGTAAACGTTTGTACTATGAGAAAATCATGTTTTTCAGCCGATTTTAGATTTTGGCAATACGGCTTCAGCCGTTGCCAAGGGCATCGCTTACGCTTAATTTACAGTCCAAAAATCTGGGGTTTAAACCATAGATTTTTTATTCAATTCCAGCCGATGGCTGAAATGCCGTAAAAACCGTGATAGTACATATTTATTTTGAAAAGGCTAGTTCTGATCTGTTGAAAGTAAATTAATCACCGATAATGACGCGCTGTCCTGTAAAGGTGAAAGACTCACCTTGACTGACTGGAACATTATCTTCTAAGGGATTTTCGGTTAAGTTGAAAGTCCGAATCTCAAATGTCCCTTGTACAGTTTGAGTCTGTGAACTAAATGTTGCACTATAATCGACTCGAGCAGTCTTAACGGACAGTGTACTTTGTGGATCGGGGAAGTTGAAATTAAGTGACTTGGCAGTAAAATCTCCAGTTTTGGTACATTCCCAAACGCCTTGTCCATTAGTGAAACGATTGTTAGGAGACGATTGAGCGGCTATTGGTACACCCTGAGTACCCCCTTGGTTTGAGTCAGTGACAAAAAAGTTGCCGTCCTCAGTCAGTGTGAGTACTCTACGTCCGGTAAAATCGCCATTAAGAAAAGTTTGGGCGATGTATGTACCTACTAAGTTACGACAACGTGTTTGGTGAGGATTTACGTTTGCTATGGATTGAGCCAAAACCAGACGCACAGGAAATAGACTTGGAACGATGAATATTAACAAGGCGCAAATTGTTAAAACTATAAAAGTTTTACGATTTATCATGACTGTCCCTCTATTAGCAATTCTCTACACTTAGGTAATTCTTTTTAAAAATAATACACGATGTGTAACTTTCCAGATTTTGTGAGTTGTGGTGGGAGCCACTCAGGCATTCCTCTACAACTCTCTCCGTA
Source organism: Rhizonema sp. PD37 (assembly GCA_029379215.1). Lineage (GTDB taxonomy): Bacteria > Cyanobacteriota > Cyanobacteriia > Cyanobacteriales > Nostocaceae > Rhizonema. The sequence continues at coordinate 8,751 of JAQYWO010000158.1, read as the reverse complement.
AACAGCTTTAAGGTCAATATTTTTAGTAATAATTACTTAAGCCTGTACATTTTATAGGGTCTCTTTTATCACAAACAACTACCTTACGTTAGTTGACAAACGCTCAAAACACTGTTTTTAGAATACTTATAAGCACTTATTAACCACTTTCTTACCGACTTATTACGACAAACCCACACTTGCCACACCGCCATTAGCAACTCAATCCAAGAGAGCGATCGCGCTGAATTTCTGCTGCGGCTTCTACAAGGTTCTGTTTCTGTTCTTGGTTATAGTTAGTGATATTACCGCCGATGTGATGAGCGTTAACGGTTTCAGCATCTACTAAACCACTTCCAAACTGAGCGTCTTGTAAATTGAAATGAGATTTTTTTCCGCGACGGTAATCCCCTTCTACGTAGTTACCTTCAATCCGCTCGTTGTAATTACCACTGCCCCAGTTAGTAAATCACAAACTTTTTCCAACAGCGCAATCGCCCTCCTTTGCCCATCGGATGCCTTTTACCCTCCGCAAACCTAGTAGAAAGCGTACAAGAGGAAACCCGACATTCACCTACACCGAGACCAAACAAAAAAATTGGGGCTGGAGTCAGTTTTTTAACTCCAGCCCTAAATTTTCTAGAAAATTATTTGAAAAGATTATGCTACTTCTTTCACTGTACCAGTAACAAATTTCTCTGTTTGGAGAATAGGTTTGTCTTTAGTAAAATAATCGTCCAATCCCTTATAGGTTACATCAACATACTTTAAAACATTATCTAGTATAGCGTCTCCCCCTACCACTGCCATTAAATCTGCGTCAGTTAACTCTTCTTCAAATAGGTTGGTTTCAATTTGGTTGGTCATAATGCCTCTAAAGATTTGTCAAGAATCATTAAGTACTGAAAATATTCTATACATTTTTGCTACTCAAAAAAACCGTATTTTTACTTAATGAGTAAAATCGGATTAGTTGGAAACCTTTCAGCTTTCCTTCTTCCATACAATTTTTCATTGTTCCCCTACCAATTGGATAAAATCGGATTAGTTGGAAACACGCCGTAGACTAAGTTTTTCGCATAATCGCGCTTTATCCTACCGATTGGGTCAAATCGGACGAAAGCAAAGTATAGAAACAACAAAAGAAACCCACAGTAAGCATTGTGGGGTTTTTGTTTATATGGATGTGGCATTGGAACACGGGCAAGACATCAACGGAATGCGATCGCCCCCACCAAATTTAATTTTTTTCCTACTATTAATAATGATAATCAAATTTATGTGAGTAATTATCGTTATCATTATATTTTTTCATCCTTTAGAGATATTGATAAAATGTATATAATTTTAAACTATCACAGAGGCAGGAAGCCCAACCCGCTTTTTCGCTGATTTTATCAGTATTCTTAGTATAAATTATAGCTTTAAACTGTTAACTCTAGACTTCTTGATAAATGATCATAAAAAAGCCCTAAACTAAAATATGCATCTAGTAGCTTAAGGATTTTGACTAAATTACCTGTGCGGAAAATCGTTATTGCTGGTAACTGGAAAATGTTTAAAACCCAGGCAGATTCCGAGGAGTTTTTACAAGGATTTCTGCCTACCTTACAGGAAACCCCTGAAGAGCGAGAAGTTGTATTGTGCGTTCCCTATACTGATTTAAGCGTGTTATCCAGAAATTTGCACGGAAGTCGTGTAAATTTGGGAGCGCAAAATGTGCATTGGGAAGAATGCGGAGCTTTCACAGGTGAAATTTCTGCATCAATGCTGACAGAGATGGGGGTGCGTTATGTTATTGTCGGTCACAGTGAACGGCGACAATACTTTGGCGAAACGGACGAAACAGTAAATCTGCGACTTAGAACCGCTCAAAGCTATGGTCTTACTCCAATTCTTTGTGTGGGTGAAACGAAACAACAACGTGATGCGAATGAAACTAAATCATTGATTGCGACTCAGATACAAAAAGACCTGGTAAAAGTTGATCAAGAGAGTTTAGTGATTGCTTATGAACCAATATGGGCGATCGGCACTGGTGACACTTGTGAAGCACAAGAAGCCAATCTGATCATTAAGTCAATTCGCAGCCAGTTGAGTAATCCTAATGTCCCGATTCAATATGGTGGTTCCGTTAGACCCAGTAATATAGATGAAATTATGGCTCAACCAGAAATAGATGGTGTGCTAGTGGGAGGAGCCAGTTTAGAACCCATAAGTTTTGCTCGCATTGTGAATTACAGTGCTTAGCTGCATTTCTAGATGTGATGTACTCACATGGTTCTTGGGAGTTAACAGTCAATTGTTAGCTCTCAAAAATTCTCTCTTTAAGGAGCAAAGCTTGGTCGTTATGATATGCCAAACCTAAATAACCTAACGATTCGGGGACGCAGTTTTGAGTGGGAACAGCGGACTTACTTAATGGGTGTTTTAAATATTACGCCTGATAGTTTCAGTGATGGTGGCAATTTTAACACGCCGAAAACTGCTTTATTGCAAGCACAAGCATTAGTATCTGCTGGTGCGGACATGATCGATGTAGGCGGTCAATCAACTCGACCGAAAGCAGAGCAAATAGGTCTTGCAGAGGAACTAGATCGAGTGCTACCAGTTTTGGAGGTTCTACGAAAACAAATTTCCGTACCAATTTCAGTAGATACAACCAGGGCTGAAGTAGCAAAAAAATCTATAGAAGCGGGAGCAGATGTAGTTAATGATATATCGGGGGGCACATTTGACCCAGAAATGCTGCTAACTGTGGCAAGAAAGGGTGTACCAATTGTGTTAATGCACATCCGAGGAAACCCGCAGACGATGCATCATCTCACTCATTATCAGGATTTAATGGGGGAGATAACTCATTTTTTGGCAGGACAAATTGCTGCCGCAACGGCGGTAGGCATCGAGCGAGGAAAAATAATTATCGATCCTGGTATTGGCTTTGCGAAAAACTACGAGCAAAATTTAGAAATTTTTCGCCGCTTGTGCGAATTGCATCAACTCAACTGTCCAATTTTAGTAGGACCATCTCGCAAAAGTTTCATTGGTCGAATTTTGAATCAACCAGACCCGAAAGCACGAGTCTGGGGAACAGCGGCGGCGTGTTGTGCTGCTATTGTTAAAGGGGCTAATATTCTCCGAATTCACGATGTTAGAGAGATGCGTGATGTTTGCCTGGTTGCCGATGCACTTTTCAGGCAGTCTTCGCAAGTCCTGCCTTGAAATTAAACTTCTTCGTCTTCTTCATGAGAATGAGAAATTTCGTGACGTGCTTCCCCAAGAGATATACGGTTAATCATTTCTGGGGATTTTCTCGCGTTTGCGTCTACAAAGACAACTTTAGCATTTTTGCTCTCACTGAGTTTGTAGCTAGCATTAATTTGTTCTTGATTCTCGATAAATTGCAAAACTTCCTGACTGTGAGGAATAGTACGTAAAGCTTCAGAAATAATTTTCATAGAGCTTTTCGTTCCTTCTGCCTTCAAAATCGCAGCTTGTCGCTCTCCGTCTGCTTCTGTTATCGCAGCGCGGCTTTTGATTTCAGATGCCCGTTGCTCTTCCATTGACTTTCTGACACTCTCAGGTGGTGTAATGCTCTGAATATCCACCCGCATAATTTGAACTCCCCACTCTGTTGTTTGAATATTTAACTCATCCAAGAGGGATCTGTTCACCTCAGTTCTCGCGGCATTGATTTCTTCCAAGGTGTTCCGGGCAACAACTTCCCGAAGTGTCGTTGCTGTTAAGTTTGTCAGCGCCTGTTGGAGATCGTCAATTTCGTAAAAGCTTCTCTTAATATCTTTGATGCGCCAGTAAACGACGCCATCTACTTCTAAGAAGATGTTATCTCTGGTGATACCATTCTGAGGCTTTATGTCTAAAACCTGTTCTCGTGTTGTATCCTCCATCACAATTTGATCGACTAAGGGAACAATGAAGTTGAGACCTGGGTTAAGTTTGCGATGATATTGCCCCAAGCGCTCTACTAAGGCTTCATTCCCCTGATTAATAAGTTTTGCAGATCCTAACGCGTAGCCTATGAGTACTAAGACTATAGCAATAATTGGCTCCATGTATGCTCCCTATCCAGTTTTTAAAGGAATTTACTTTAAGGACACGGTATTGCCTTGTCCTACCTTCAGTCTAATCTCTACAATGTGTAATTTTCATATCATAAGTGGCGGTAACAAGCAAGACCATCTTGACCCATTAACTTTAAGCTATGAATCCTAATTATATGATTGAGTACTTACTTTACTGCAAAATCTAGTAGAGATTTGATACTTGCTGGTAACTCGGAAACAAGACGTAACGGCATTTGGGGTGTAGAGAGAGATTGGGCGTAGGCTGGTGTTAGGAAAGGTTGGTAAATTTTGGCTTCTGGTGTCTGTTGTTTTATAAATGCCAAACTCACACCGCGAATTAATTGACGGAGGGATTTGGTTTCTTCTCCCCGCCGTTCTTGAACGATGGAGGTAGCTTCAGTTACTGGATATTCCGAATCACTGATACTTAAGTGAGTGCCACCAATGGCTGTTAACAAATACTTAGGACCTCGCAGTTGGTTAAAAGGTTCTATTTGATGCTTTAGTGCTGGGGTGAGGGCATCTTCAGTTCCGCTTAAGATTAAAACTGGTTTGGTGATGTGTGTGAGCCCTTTATCACCAAAAAGTTCACCAACCAGGGGATTGAGAGCGATCGCACTCTTCACTCGTTCATCTTGCAACTGTAATTTGTGATCTGGCAAAGAAGCTGCGGTACACTGTAACCAATCTCCGGGAGATTCGCCAAGAGAGAGAGAATCTTTGCAGAATTGCCGCAATTTGTCTAAATTTAACTCTCCTCCAACCATTGCCAAAGCTGTGTAACCACCCAAGGAATGACCAATGACAGTCACATTCTGTGTATTTAATTTTCCTTGAAGTTGTCCTGGTTGAGTGTTCAGTCTCGCCAGTTCATTAAGCAAAAAGCTAATATCTTTAGGTCGGTCAATAAATTCCGTAGCTCTTAATAACTGTGACAAGCTGTTTTTATCTGAGGATCTACTGACAGCGACATCGTTACTACCAGGATGTTCAATTGCGGCAACAGTAATACCTCTAGAAGCGAGATGAACCGCTAGAGAGCGAAAAAATTTCCGATTGGCACCAAAACCATGAGAGATGACAACTAGAGGATAATGAGCGTTACCTTGACTCCAATACATATCGACGGGAATGAGGCGATCGCGTCTTCTGTCGTGAAGAAATAGTGTTTGCTGCTCAACTATTTGAGTGCCTCTAACAGTTGGGTCAAAAGCAGGTTTACTAAATGTATTATTGTCTGATGATAACTCTCTTGCTAGCAAAATCCCTAGGGCTTCGCTTTGTAGATGATTGGCATTGAATTCGATAGCTAAACCAATCGCTTTAGTTGCATCTACAGTGACATTATCCTGCGGGTAAGCGCGTAAAAAACTCAATGGACTCAAACCATTTACCTGCCTCAAGGTGAGGTTCAGGGTTGCTTGGAGGCTTTCTACCGTGCTGTTTGGTAAAGCAAATCCTAAGGATGTGATTAATTGTTTACCCGATGGCGTTTTGATGAATTGACTAATGAATTTGTCTGCAATATTAGGATTGACTGCCAACCGCCTTGTTAATAATGCTCGTATTTGTGGCGTTAGTATGGGTGAAAAGATTTGCAGCTGTTCAGGCAGTCTCCCAGTTTTGGCAAATTTTTCTAAGTCCGAGATCGCAACTGACTCCTGAAATGGACCGAGGCGGATGGTAACTGTTTCTGCGGCTATGGAGGGCATTTCTATACCACAACCCGCAGCGATCGTCAAACCGCACAATAATCTTTGTGCCCAGTATACCTGACGCCGATTTTTAGCAAGCTGGAACTGCATATGAATCATTAGTGACTAGTCACTATTCATTAGTCACGACTCAACAGTCATTTGTTCCTCGCTTTCTGAAAACTTGTGGCGCTCTTGGCTTGAAGGATCTGATAGCCACTACATCATATTATAAGTGGAAGCGAAAATAGTGTTTTTAAAGTCAGTATGCTTAAGTGTCGCTTGTGTAAAGTCAGCGTCGGTCAAGTCAGCACCATTAAAGCTTGTGCCTCTTGCAGTTAATCTCGTGACAAGCGACCAAATTAATTTGTATTTTTGGTCATTAGCCAGAGTCCGGTGACCAACGTATGTACCAAGTAGTGTTACAGCAACCGCGACCGTAGATGCCAGTATGTGAGCGATCGTACTAGTACCACTGAGCTTGATTGCTATAATAACGGCAACAGTGAGCGCAACTACAACCGCTAGTTTTGCTGTTACCTTAGTTGTAATTGTACTGAAGACCACTATCGCGAGCGCAACAGCTAAAACACTAGCACTAGCAGCAGTGAAAGCCAAAGAACCAGCAACAATCACAATGACTTCAAAACCGAAAGCGAAAGCGATATCAATAGCGATCCCTACTGCGATCGCAACAGTAATGCTGACAGTTCCTAAACCATAACATATAGTTAAGATCAAGAACACGACTAGCATGACCGAGGATGCCACACCAGCATTGAAGTTGACAGGGTTGATTCTGTCTAATGTAAGTGTAACTAGAAACCCTGCCAAACCAGAAAGCTGCCCTGATACTCCTGACAATAGCCATGAACCAATGACTAAACCAATAGCCCAATGATGTGCTAATCCTGCCAAGGCATACCTAAAATTTGCACCTTTGAGGATAGCCGTTGAAAAGTTGACCCCACGGATGTCAGATTGAGAAAAGTTAGCTCCTGATAAATCTTGACCACTAAAGGAGCGGCCTCGCAAATTTTGACCTGAGTAGTCCAGGGGCATAGCAGGTTTAGGGTAAAATGATACAAAAGGGGTCAAGCCGCTCTTGGCGGCCAGGTAGCTATGATCAAGGCAACCTTGCTGAAGTAAAGCCTCATCAGGGACTTACAAACAAAAAAATAATCAATCAGACAGTAGGGGGAATATAAGAAGTAGGTCTGATCTAACTTCTTTTATTGATTACCTTCAGCATAGCCGCCCTCTGCCCCTTTTTCCTGCTTTAGAGGCAAATTTTCCCAAACCGAATGAGTTAATTTTAAGCATGTAGAGACGTTCTGTGGAACGTCTTTACATAAATCGGCGTTGCTTAGCGCGACATATTTAATATGGAGAAGTTGTTATTTCTTCCCATAACCCATGATCTATTCCCAATGACCCATTTGCATACCTAGAACCCGAAGAAAGCTCGGAAAATCCCTAGGACAGTACCTAAAGGACTAAGTAGATTATTTGCTGCTTCAGCACTCTTGGTAATGCCGTTCCGACTGATTAGCAGAACATCATTATTGCGGAGTATGGGATTGGTTTGCTCGTTAATTCCTGATGCCAAATCTACTTTTACTTGACGTTTAGTCACAGAGCCATCTGGATTGAGACGAATCAAATCTATTTTTGCTCTGCTCGCTCTGGCATCATTGAATCCACCTGCTGCAAGTAAAGCTTGATTTAAGGAGCTATTTGGCTGAACGTCTGTGACTCCTGGTTTTTTAACTTCACCTACTACGTTGACGTGGATCACTGTAGGAGACAAAGTCGTATTAGCTAATTGAGTAGCTTCCGCACTGCTAATTTCAGTTGCAGTCGGGAAGAAAATAGTATCTCCGTCTTGTAAGATTATGTCTTGATTGGAATCTCCACTTCCCAATAACTGCCAGAGATTGAGCTTAATCGTTTGTTGTCCACCAGTTCTTGTCGGTCTGCGTACTACAACATTACGAACATCAGCTTGTGCTGTAATTCCTCCGGCTGTCTGTAGCGCTCTGGTTATAGTTGGTTGACCAGTTATGCTTGGTGCACCTGTACCACTTGAACTGGTTGATGCCGAAGTTTCTGTACTACCTGGGGAGATGAGATAACTTCCCGGACGAATAACTTCACCAATGACCGTAACTGTGCGAGGTTTGGTAGGGTCGGCGGCAAAGCTTGTTGCAGCTAAATTACGTGCATTTGCTATATCTAAAGTGGCTGCCATTGGCACATAAATAGTGTCTCCATCCCTTAAGGTCAGATCTTGCGATACTCTCCCTGTGCGTCGGAGTTCGTCCAAATTGAGCACTTCGACTTGCTCGGGACCTCGTCCTGACTTACGCCGTAATTCTACTTTAGTAATGTCCGCGCTTTGGGTGACTCCCTGTGCTGTCGTCAGTGCTGATAATACAGTTGGATATTGTACGCCAGGATCGTTACCTGCGCCTCCTTGTAGGCTTAGACTGTAAGAACCAGGACGTGTAATTTCTCCAGCAACGAAAATATTGATCGGGCGAGGCGATAAAAGATTGACTGAGATAATGGGACGTTTGAGATAGCGACCATATTTCCTAGCAATTAAATCAGCCGACTGTTCTGTCGTCAGCCCTAAAACTGATACACTGCCAACTAAAGGTAAGTTGACTGCTCCACCTGGGGGAATTTGGTACTCACCTGAATATTCGGGAACTTCAAATACGTTGATTCGGATGCGATCGCCTCCTCCCAATGTATAAGTTGAATTAATTCGTGTAACTGTTTGTGTAATTGAATATACTGGTTGTTTTTGTGCAGATGCTTTTTGTGCCAGACTAGCACTTGGGATAGCCATAGTGACATTAACTAATAAAGCGACACCTGCAACTGGCTGAGTAAGGGATTTCAACAAACCTATATTACGCATGTTTACCTGAGACTACTGTCACTGAAGTACTGTCTAAACATTTTAATCTCGACTATTCCCAAGC
>JAQYWO010000157.1 GCA_029379215.1 Rhizonema sp. PD37 | reverse complement strand
ACGGCAATGGGTACGTCAACAGCAAGGGGTCGAAGAATGACAAATAAGTTACATTGATCATGAATTATTAATTACGAATGATTCTATCCCCACTTTTAGAATCAAACACAAATAACTTATCCATATCTAATTCTAGAGAAAGTTGATCGCCAAAACGTGGACGAACACCCGCACCTGCCTGCACATTTAATATTACACCTGAAGGTAAACTCCCACGGATTAGAGTTTCTCTTCCTAAAGGTTCCACCACTTTAACTTTAACCACTAACTTTCCCTTTTGACGTTCTTTTGTGTCAGACGCTCCTTTAACGCCAAGGTGCGGCTGGTTTTTCCTGCCGGGGAACTCGTCTAATGTACCGCCTTGTCTTAGCGGTTCACTGATATAAACATCCTCAGCACGAATCCCCAAATCAATATTTTGCCCGACGACAGGATGTAAGCTCTCCCGCAAATTTTCTGGACAAGGTAAAAACTGACCACCCACATCAAAACTATCACCCGTGAACTTCGCTGGTAGAATATTCATGGGAGGACTGCCTAAGAAAGTCGCTACCATCCGGTTGGATGGGTTGGCATAAATAGTTTGTGGATCGTCGATTTGTTGAATTCTTCCTCCATTGAGTACCACAATCTTATCAGCCAAAGTCATTGCCTCGACTTGGTCATGAGTTACGTAAACTGTTGTGATCCCTAGCTGCTGATGTAACTGTTTTAACTCGGCTCGCGTATCATCTCGCAATTGAGCATCTAAGTTAGACAAAGGTTCATCTAGTAAAAACACTTGTGGTTCACGGGCGATCGCTCTTCCCAATGCCACCCGTTGCTGCTGTCCTCCAGAAAGTTGTTTGGGTTTGCGATCTAGGAGATGTTCTAGAGATAGCGCTCGCGCTACTGTCGAAACCCGTTGTTGAACTGTGTTGGAGTCAATTTTTCGCATTTGTAACCCAAAGGCAATGTTTTGGGCGACTGTCATATGAGGGTACAACGCGTAATTTTGGAACACCATTGCCACATCCCGTTGTCTTGCTGGGATATTGTTAACCAGGCGCGAGCCAATGTATATGTTGCCAGATGTTGCAGTTTCCAAACCGGCGATTGTTCGCAAAATTGTAGATTTACCGCAACCTGATGGTCCCACTAAAACCCAAAATTCTCCATCCGGAACTTCAAAGGTAATCTCTTCGATAGCGCTCAGATTCTGGAATCTACGTTCAATGCTTTCTAAACGAACTTTTGCCATGGTTAATTGTTAGTTATTCGTTGTTGGTTATGATTTGTTAGTGGTTAATTGTCCTAAGTATTAACCACTAACAACTGACCGCTAACCCCATGCAGGGTGAGAGAGTATTGAAGCAATTACTCGTACCCCACGCAGTTGATTGGATAGAGGCAAGTGACCTTTGGGCGCACTTAAATCCCAGGTAAACTCATTGGGATACCGCGTCCAGTTATTACCTTTTTTCCAACCAATTTTTAACCACAGACTGTCCCAATTTTTACCCAACCCCAACCAAATTTCTCGCTGTACCGAAAAGCCAAATTTCCCTTCTGAGTGAAGCAACCAAAGTTTGTTAATAGTTTGCAAGTCCGTGACTGGAAAATTCTCAGCTTCGGTGAAATACAACCATTTTCTTTGGATTGCGGTCGTTCCTGCTACTTCACACATTTTTTGTAAAGTCATGCGATCAGCTGCTTGGAAGTCAGAAACAGCCAGCAGTTCTTGTAGGGGTTTGTAATCAATAGCGCACTCTGATTTGAGAGAGACAACACCTTGAGGAAAATAAGTTTGTAAAAATTCTTTTACTTTGCTCGAATCAGATTTATAGAGAACTTGGTAGGCTTTGCCATCAACCCAAGTTGCTGGATTTTCACGACGTTCAAATAAAAACTCCATTAAGACATCTAATCCCCCATCCCCTAAATGAGCGAGTTGTGGGATCACTTGCTGTTGGACGCCAATAGACCCAGCGATTAACGGTTGGCGGAGGGAGTCGATGTCACTAGAAGTGCCTGGTACAGTCATTGGGTCTGTCATGCCATTACTCTCAAAAGAAAGCTTTTATTGGATAGCGAAGAGTAGTTTACAGGAAATCGCCAGGAAAACCTACTCCTTTTATACCTATACCGAATTTACTTTGTCTTGGAAAGCATTTATTCGCTAAGGTATGAACGTGCGAGGTATGAGAGGTAGTTGACTGCTGTATATTCAAAGGGTAAACTAACAAATAGTGCAGGCGATCGCTGCCAAACACGGTTCTAATCAATCCCCCGCACATCAAATCAGAAAAAGGGAAAAATCTGCACTTCATTGCTTTGCAATCAATATACACTTCGGAAATCTATAACCGCGATTTTACTTCGAGTATTAGCTGAGTAATTATCAAAGGTCGAGTTTATGACAATTTTACGTCATAGCTGACTAACTCTCTGTGTTTTCCGAGCAAGTTTCCGAATGAGTTCTCGCAGCACATCAGTTTTTGTTCTTCCGGTTGCTTTACAGTAATCATCTAAAATTTGCAACTCATCTTCGGGAAGTCGAATATCAAGTCTTTTCTCTGATTTATTCATTGATATGTACGGAGATTTGCTGTACCATGATTGTAAAGCATAGTTGATGATATTGCCTGCTTTTACACTCCTATTTCCACACAAGAAAGCCTCAGGGACATTGACTATTGAAAAGGTCTTTGCCCAGCATGTCAAGCCAAAACAGTCTTAGACGCGCAGATTCAAGCAGAGTATTAGTTTTATAGAGCAGTGTGTGATGTACGACAAGATTACCTCGCCGACAAGTGGATCGAAAATCACCTTTAAGAATGGTGAACCAAATGTTCCTAACAATCCGATCATCCCCTTTATTCGTGGTGATGGTACGGGTATAGATATTTGGCCTGCTGCCCAAAAAGTGTTTGATGCTGCCGTAGAAAAGGCATACAAGGGTAAGCGAGAAATTAGCTGGTTCAAGATTTACGTTGGTGATGAAGCTTGTGATAAATACGGTACATATCAGTATTTACCTCAAGATGCTCTCACAGCCATTAAAGAATATGGAGTTGCTATCAAAGGACCCCTGACAACCCCAATTGGCGGTGGAATTCGTTCTCTCAATGTCGCCTTACGGCAAATTTTTGACCTGTACGCTTGCGTGCGTCCATGCCGCTACTACCCAGGAACGCCGTCCCCCCATAGATATCCCGAAAAACTAGATGTCATCATTTACAGGGAAAATACAGAAGATATCTACTTGGGAATAGAGTGGCAACAAGGTAGTGAAATTGGCGATCGCTTAATTTCTCTGCTGAACAATGAACTGATCCCCGCCACCCCAGAACATGGCAAAAAGCAAATTCCTTTAGACTCTGGCATTGGCATCAAACCCATTAGCAAAAAAGGTTCCCAGCGCTTGGTAAGGCGTGCTCTTAAACATGCTTTGCAGCTACCGAAAAACAAGCAAATGGTAACCTTAGTCCACAAAGGGAATATCATGAAATACACCGAAGGTGCTTTCCGTGATTGGGGTTATGAAGTTGCCACAACTGAGTTTCGCGACAGTTGTATTACTGAAAGAGAATCTTGGATTTTAAGTAATAAAGAGGACAACCCCAACATCACATTGGAGGAAAACGCTCGGGCCATCGATCCTGGGTTTAACGCTTTGACTGCGGAAAAACAGAGTCTGATTATCAAGGAAGTTGAGACAGTTTTTGACGCCATCTGGGCAACCCACGGCAATGGGCAGTGGAAAGATAAAGTCATGGTAAATGACCGCATTGCTGACAGTATTTTCCAACAAATTCAAACCAGACCGGATGAGTATTCTATTCTGGCAACAATGAACTTGAATGGCGACTACCTGTCTGATGCAGCCGCAGCTATTGTTGGCGGATTGGGAATGGGGCCTGGGGCAAATATTGGTGATGAATGTGCCATTTTTGAAGCCACTCACGGTACTGCACCCAAACACGCCGGACTGGATCGAATAAATCCCGGTTCTGTGATTCTGTCAGGCGTGATGATGTTTGAGTATCTCGGTTGGCAAGAGGCAGCAGACTTGATTAAGAAGGGTTTGGGGGATGCGATCAAAAACCGTCAAGTCACCTACGACTTAGGGCGTTTGATGGAACCACCAGTCACACCCTTAAAGTGTTCTGAATTTGCCGAGGCAATTATTCAGCACTTTGAGTAGTTGAGATGTAGAGACGCTTGGGTGTCGCGTCTCTACAGGAGTAAGGATATATCTTTAAAGCGCTCTGGATCGCTCACTACCTGCAATTTTTCGCTCCTTCTAAATTCCTAATTTCTAAACTGCGATGCCTTCGGCAACGGCGGTATCGCCCCCATCATCAGAAGTGCGATGGCACAGAGTGCCATCGCACTTCTGATGATGGGGTTAATGTAGGCGAAAGTCTTAAGTGATTGTCAGCTTCTTGTTGTACATTCGTTCGCCATAAATATTAGAATAAAGATTTAACTAAATGGATTCAATGTGGATATACCACAACCCTCAAAATCCTTAATATTTCTAGTGACAAGTGTCAAAGAATGTATTTTGGCTGTAGCCGCAATAAACATATCAGCTTGCGAACGTGGTTTCCCTTGGGTTCTCAACAAGCCTCTCAATTCACCCGAACACTTAGCAATTTCTGAAGTGATGGGGAGAATTTGATAGTGAGTTGTCAGAAAGTTTTCAAACCAGTTTTGGATTTTAGCATTAGGCTTGGCTGTTAAACCATAATAAATTTCCTCAATTGTAATCACACTTAAGTTAATAGATAGCACAGTACCGCTCCATGCTGTCACTCCTGGATTTGGTATTGGGCGAGTTAATTCACTGATTATATTCGTATCACAAAGATGACTCATCCTCATCTTCCGTAAAAGGATTATTGCGATCACTTCGTGCTGGGAGATCGAAGGTATAGTTTTCTTCAGTAGATAACTGCTGAAGTTCTTTAAAAACTTGAGCTAGAGATGTTTTCGCAGTTTTTTGCCGCCAGTTTAAAAATTCTTTAAAAAGCTCAGGGTCTACAATTGCAGCTACGAATTCCTCTTGAGTATAAATTAGCTGAGGTTCTTGACTAGTCGCATTAATTATAGAAAGTAGCTGTTTTTTGGCTTCTTCAAGTGTCCATTTCATTGTAAAAATCTCCAATTGTTGGAAGCATTGAATCTAGAGACTGTTCTCAAGTTAGCTTATTTTCCCAAGCGAGCACATTCCACATTCCTGTGATATACTACCCTGATTTAATTTAAGCAGACCTCACTTGTGGTGTTACGTCGTTGATATCAAAATCTCTCTAAAACTGTATTTTATGAAGTGATTTCCAATACACTATCAGTTGATGCGGATTGAGCAGTGACTTGAGAAAACAGGGCTTCATACTGGGCGATCGCACTCTCAAAAGAATAGCGTTCGACGGCATACTTTCTGCCCACATCCCCTAACTTTGCGGCATAAGTGGGATTATTATATAACTCCAGCGTTGCGGCAGCTAACTCGGATGGTGACTCAGGTGGGACAACAATACCGCCACCACTTTTTTTGATTGCACTTGCCGCAGTTCCAGTCGCAGGAACACTTCCTAAGATTGGACGACCACTGGCTAACAACAGGGGAATTTTAGAAGGCATATTGAAGTTTACCACATTGCGCTTTTGCACTACCAAACCCACATCTGCTGCCGCTAACATTGAAGGGAGTTCGGAACGTGGTTGCAATGGTACAAGTAAAACGTTTGTCGCTCCACACGCAATACAATCCCAGCGCAAACTCTCTAATGCTTTTGTTTCCCCGGCGATCGCAAACACGATTTCTGGAATATGACTTAATTTTGCTGCGGCTTTAATGACTGTTTCCAAACCTTGGGTGAGGGCAATGTTCCCGGAGTATAGTACGACAAATTTCCCTTCTAATTGATAGGCTGAACGAAAGTTATTGTTCTCACAAGGCTGGGGGCTGATAAAATTTACATCTACCCAATTGGGAATACAAACCATTTTTTCGGCTGGTACTCCTTTTTCTATTAAGTTTTTTACAAATCCATCCGCAATTACACTGATGCTCTTGGCACTACGGTAGGCAAACTTTTCTAAAGCTTCAAAAGAACGAATAATAAATTTATTTTTAATTAGCCCCACGCTCACGGCGGCTTCTGGAAGGATATCTTGGACGTTCAGTACCACCGGGCAGTTGTATAAGCGACCGAGGAGAGCTGCGGGAATGGATACCAGTAACGGTGGCACTGTGAGTAAAATCACATCCGGTCGTGGTCCGTTGAGAGCCTGTGGTAAGCTCGTGAACACGAAACTTAACTCCAGTAGCAGCCGATCTATCAAGTTGGGTTTAGACTTGATCCGCAGATAGCTGCGCTGAACGGTGACGCCATTTTTTTGTTCTGTAACGTACCACTTGCCGCGATAAGAGTTGTAAATCTGGCGCTGAGGATAGTTGGGCATACCTGTAATTACCCGCACTTCATGACCTCTTGCCACCAGTCCTTCTGCCATTTCCGTTATTAATGGAGCGATTCCAATTGGTTCTGGATCGTAATTATAGGAATAAATCAGAATACGCATTATCTGTTTGTTCTTTTCCTGATTAAATCACCCTGAGAGTATTAGCTTTCTGTTTTTCCATGCTTTTACTTAGTAATAAAAACACTTTATACGTGAGCGTACTAACGAGGTGTGTTTCCCTAAAAGGTAGTGCATTCACTATATATTGTGGTGTATAGATCTCAAAACTGTGTTTCAGTCAAATGAAGTTACAGTAAAGATTTGTATATATATCGTTGAAATTGGTAGTTGTCTGACTATGTAAAAACAAGCTTTTATCATAACGTTCCTAACGAGAAACCCAGTTTTCTGAGATTATGAATGTTCTCAAAACTCCAACCTCAGATTGCCGTAGCAGAAATTAGACTTTAGATCGACGGCGATTTTTGCTGTTCAAGTATAGATTTGAAACACAATGTCCAATCATTTTACTCATTGTTATGAAACCCTATGCGCGGTTCATGCTGTTTTTGATCATACTTACCACAGCAGTAGCTTGTAATCAAACTCGCGCTTCCATAGAAGAATCTTTACCTCAAGCTTCTACTCAACTGGTACAAAATCCAGCACAGTCGAAAAATATTGTCCGTACTGAACCATTTTCACCCACACCTATCCGTATCAATCTTAGTAATTTACCAAAACCCTACGCCTCTGACAGTGCCTCAAAATCACCTCAAGTCGTGCCAGTACCAGCCAATCCAACACTACACGTGCCTTCTGGCTTTGTCGTCAACGTCTATGCCGACGGAATGGATGCTCCACGTTGGTTAGCATTGACACCGAACGGAGATGTGTTAGTGACAGAAACTAAGCAAAACCGTATTCGTCTACTCCGTGACACTAATGGTGATGGCGTGGCTGATGTCAAAAAGACATTTGCGAGTGCAGCAAATGGGTTGGATATTCCCTTTGGGATGGCTTTTTCAGGTAATTCCTTCTTTTTGGGTAATACTGATGCTGTGATCCGCTTTCCTTATACAAAAGGTCAACAGCAACTCACTGGCACCGGACAAAAAATTACCGATCTTCCTGGTGGCGGCTATCATCAGCACTGGACACGCAATGTCGTTGTCTCACCGGATAGCAAAAAGCTCTATGTTTCCATTGGTTCTCAAGGCAACGTTGATGAAGAACCGCTACCACGAGCTTCAGTACAAGTGATGAATCAGGATGGTTCTCAGAGACAGACTTTTGCATCCGGCTTGCGTAACCCAGTCGGTTTAGATTTTCACCCGCAGACTCAGGAACTTTACGCAACTGTCAATGAAAGAGACGAGCTAGGTGACGATCTCGTACCAGACTACTTCACACGCCTTCGTCAAGGGGAGTTTTATGGTTGGCCTTATGCTTACCTAGCACCGAACAATCTTGATCCGCGTGAACAGACGAATGGCAAAAGTAAACGTCCTGACTTAGTATCTCGTACCCGTACACCCGACGTACTATTTCAAGCACACTCAGCCGCATTGGGATTGCGATTTTATCACGGTGAAACGTTTCCTGAAAAATATCGTAACGGTGCTTTTGTTGCCTTTCGTGGCTCTTGGAACCGCGATCGCGGCACTGGCTATAAAATTGTTTTTGTTCCTTTTGATACTAAGGGTCAACCGCAAGGATACTATGAAGACTTCCTGACTGGATTCGTGTTAGATCCGACTGTACCAACCACTTGGGCACGTCCTGTCGGCTTACTCGTCTTACCTGATGGCAGTCTTTTATTTACCGATGAAGCTAATAACCGAATTTATCGAGTTCAGTATAGTCGGAGTTAGTAGGGGCGGGTTTAATCTAGTCACTTGTCAGTCAAAACGAACAATCCAGGCAAACCCGCCCGTGCTTTTTGATAAATAATTACTAACAACCTTCATCAAAACCACCCCTCTTTTTCCAGGGTTTCAATCAATTGAAGTCCTCGAGGATCTCCCACTCCTAAAATTGCGGCTTTCGCGTCTTCCCTTACCCCTAAATCTTGATCTTCGGCAAAAGCTTGAATCAAAGCATCTAGGGCGGTGGCATAAACAACGTTAGATGGTAGTTCGCGGCACAATTGCCCAATTGCCCAAGCACAATTACTCCGCACTGCAGATACATCGTCTTTTACCAAGGCTTCAATTAAAGGTGGTATAGCTCCGACAACAGCTTCATAACTTAATTCTGCCATCCGTGCTAAGGCGCTTGCTGCCCACAAACGGACTGCGGAAATATCGGTTCTTAAAGCGTCTGCTAAAGGTGCCAAACATCGGCGATCGCGACAGTTTCCCAATGCCCAAACTATTCCTTTGCGTACATACCCATTCCAATCTCGATTCAATTGATCAATTAACGCCTGCACGGCATCTGGGCTGGGATTGTGTCCGATACCATATGCCGCACTCACTCTTACCAATGGGCAAGTATCAGTTAACAACTGAATCAAGTGGGGAGTTGCTCTCGCATCCTCAATATCGCAAAAAGCACGCGACGCTAGCATTCTCTGTTGTGGTTCGGCATGTTCCAATAAAGCTAGCATCGCCTCTGGATTGGGCTTTGGATCCTCTGATACAGCAGTGAGAGGCTCTAAGCGATCTAGAGGGCTTTCTAGCTCTACTTCGACATCAAGTAACATTAGCTCGTCTTCGTCATACATATTTTATACCAATCCCTCATAGGGATTAACATATTAATACCGCGAGCGCGGATTTTAAAATTTAAAACTTAAAAAGCTTGCATTGCTCGCTTTCTAGCAATTCCAAATGGTTGCTTTATTTCCGCGCCCCATGTACTAACCCCCTGTGCCAAATTATAAGTATAAACCAGTTTATTTGTCGGTATGAAGAGATTTTACCATCCACAGGGACTGGGTTTGATAACCTTGATGATTGTAAAGATTTAATGCGGCAGTGTTGGACTCAAAAACTTGCAACCCAATCTGGCGATCGCCCCTGCAAGTTGCCCAATTTTCTACATATCCCATCAAAGCTGTACCAATACCCCGCCGTCGATGTTCTGGCACAACATAAAGTAAAAAGATGTTCGCATGGCGATCGCCAAATAGTTGATCTATAACGTTTCCTACCCAAAGACAGGCAATTGGAGGTGTGGGGTGTGGCAGAGTAGATATGGATGATGTTGTTCCCCCTTCTTCCTCCACCCACCATAAGGGGGTTTCTGTGGATAAGTATTGCTCAACTGTATATACCAGATGAGATAAATCCTGCTTTTGTGAGATTTGCTGGTAAGTTCGCTGCATAAATTTTACCAGCAATGCCCGATCTAAGGTCGAGCCACGGCGAATACAGTATCCCGGTAATAGTTGTTCAGCCAAGAAAGGAAATTACTGAATAAGGAGAATTGTTGTTCGACGAAAATCCATAAATTATGGTATAATTGCAAGTTAATCTTGACTTAAGCTAACAATTAATATTCCTACCGTCAAAATTGAAAGTTGCTTCGATAGGTGCAGGTGCTGACATATCAGAAGGTAAAAATATCCTGGCACTAACGGCTACAAGGGCAATTAAAAAGATAATGACTACTAACAAAGGGGCGATGTACTGACGAAATATTGCCATTTTGAGACTGTAAGTTTAAGAGGACTGTAATTGGGAAAAAGCATGTATATTTGTAAAGCTTTCTCAGTTTATTCTAACCTTAAATTGAGATCCCCGACTTCGAGTGAGAAGTCGGGGATCTGTGTTTTCTGGCGATTACTTCGGTGCTGATAGTTCAGAAGTTACCAGCGATCGCTCTCCACATCAGCAATCACTCTTTCCCAATACCAATTTTCCGGCATCCCTGGAGTTTCGTGCTTGGCCTGCTTGATCAAGCGTTCAACAGCGCCCGTATCACCATCTAAAATAGCAATAAGCCTGTTTTGGAGACGGATATCAGCGACAGACTCTTGTGCTCGAACTGGAGTACCTCCCTGTAATGATACTGACTGCTGTTTCCTCAACTCCCAAAATAAAACATAGTAGAGTGTACCAAAAATCACAATCAGGCTAATTGTTCCTAATAAAGTTAGAAGGTTAGGGATGAGATAGCCAAGAACTAACTGGGAGAGAACATAGCCAAGTAAAACCCCAGTGATCAAAAGAATAACTGTTGCTATAGAAATGATTACTTTTTGCCCCATAAATCCTGTTCCTCATCATCAAGTCCTGGTCTTGGAATTCCTGCTGGTTGGGGGTTCCAAGGAGCAAACATTGGCAAAAGCAGCAATCCAGGTAAAGCGGCAATTGCCGTTAGGAGAAAGAACCAAGACCAACCAGTGGCTTCTGCCCATGCACCTGCGGGTGCGGTGAGAATATCTCGACTAAAAGCTTGCAAACTCGACAGCAAGGCGAACTGAGTCGCGGAAAAGCCTTGAGTGCAAAGACTCATCAAAAACACGACAAAGGCAACTGATTCTAAGCCATAACACAAATTTTCGATATTAATGGCTAATACCATCAGAGGGAAATTTTTTCCTACCACTGCCAAAGCGAAGTAAGATAAGTTGCCGACAGCTTGAAGTATGGCAAAGATCCAAAGAGAGCGGTTAATGCCGATTTTGGCTATCACTGCTCCTCCTACCGATGTACCAACAATCACGGCAAAAATTCCCAATGCGTTTGGCAATGCTAAGTCTTGTTCTGTGAAATGTAACCCCTTCGCTAATAGAAATGGGATAGAAACATTCTTCAGCAAGGAATCTCCCAACTTGTAAATCATGATAAACAGCAGGATAAGAATCGCTTGCACGGAACCATGACGCTGAAAAAAATCAATAAAGGGTAATGTGACGGCACCATATAAACTTTGAGGAGGGTGATCGCGCAGAGGTGGCTCTGGTGCCAATAAAGTACTGACTACACCGACTAACATCAGCAGCGACATGAACAAGTAAACACCTTGCCAAGGCATTATGCTTGCTAGAAACAGTGCTAAAGAAAAGGTTGTCAGAATCGCTACACGATAACCTATTAGGTAAACTGACGTCCCCGGTCCTCTTTCTGTTGCTTCTAGTACATCAGTGCGGTAGGCATCAACTACAATGTCTTGACTAGCGCTTAAAAAAGTAACTATAAAAGCAATTACCGCTAGGACTTGCACCCCTTGAGATGGTCTTTGTGAAGCCATCAACGCGATCATGAGCAGTAGTGCGACTTGTGTGATCACTAACCAGCCACGACGACGACCTAAAAACGGTGGGACATATCGATCTACTAAAGGAGACCAGAGAAATTTTAAGGAGTACGGTAACTTTACCAGACTAAAAAGACCAATGGCACCCAGGCTAATTCCTTCTTTAGTCAACCAAGCTTGTAATGTCTGACCGGTCAGATAAAACGGTAAACCGGATGAAAACCCTAGAAATAACAAAGCTATTGTCTTGCGGCTACTAAAGATTTTTAGCAGCGATGAATTGTCTTTCACGGTGTTTTTACGTTCCTCCTCTAGTCAATTTCAGTGAAAGCGGTTCTTATACAGATAGTCCATAATCTACTGAATTTAAAGTCTTATACATAAGTAGTATTCAGCGATCAGCATAAAGCTGACACCGAACTTTTGTCTGATAGCCCAAGTTGCTAGAAGCGACATATGTGATAAGTGGGAAAAAGGTCATTGGGAAAGAAATCATTATCTTCCCATTACCAGCACGCATCTATAATCAGGGATTGAAATATCTTGCCACAGATGGTATGCAATTTCATGCCAAGACGCCAAGTTGCGTAGATCCATTGAGCTTTTTTAGCTTTCCTTCATGAGTAGTGGCATTTAGTTAACTTTTATTAACTTGATAAATCTGATGTCCTCTGATTTCTACCCCGTATTCAAGGAGCCATTTTTTCCAACCTTCAAGAGTGCCAATGTCGCTTTTGTGCTTAAGCAGTCCTAATTCGTGTTCAAGTTGGGTAAGTTGAGCAAATTCTTCATAATGTGGGTAGCTAGGAGTCACAAATGTTTCTTTGCGATGCAAGACTGGTGGATTTGCTCTGGTTTCGTAGTCTCGGTGAGTGACACTTAAAGATTTTAAATCAATAGTTATACTTGCTTTTAATGCTGGATGGGGGTCAGTGTCGAATTCTGGGTAAAATAAGTAGGATATTCGCGGTTCGTCAGTATAGAACTTGATTAATGTTGCTTGATCCACACGCCCAATGGTACGGCTTGCACAACCTTCATAAATTCGCAGCAAAGGGTTGAGTTCGCATAGTGCGGAAACATGAACGTAAAGTGCGCTGCGGGTGTGTTTGCCAACTTTACTTTGAGAGCAAGCCGTTTGAACGACTTGAGGTTTGCCCAAACTAAAAAGCTTGGCATCCGCGACAACGCAGGCTTCCTCGTAACTCCCAAAAAAGGCTTTGATATCGTGGCGCATTTCTGGTGCTAGCTTGTGCCATGCAGGACGTTGCTCGAAGTGGGTAAGAGCAAGATAAACTTGAATGTCAAGAGAACGACGGTAGGCGATCGCATCCCATTCGGCTTCGTCAGTCGCTTGTAACACCACGGTAAAAGCACGGCGGTAGTTGCTAAATTCGCTCAGGAGATCCTGTTCGTTCTCCAATTCACCTTTCACCGGAAGTCTTCCCCGTTTAGTAAAAAACAACATCAGTGGTTCTAGCTTCTCCTGATAATCCTCAAACCGCTTAGTGGGGATACGGACTCTGGGTGTATAAGCTCTGGAAGAAAAGCGGAGAGCTTTATATGCCTCTTTTTCGGAGGTTGAACGAAAAACAAAATAGACACCTAATGCCACTGGTACTGCATCGACATTTAGGACTTCATCAATGTAATTTTTAAGTTCTTCTTGTGCGTAATATTTCTGAAATGTATGACGACAAGTCACGATACCATCACCATAGGCTATTTGAGTCTTGCTAGGAGCGTTGATCAGCACTTGGGCAGAAACAATCAAGACTCCGTGGGTGAGTTCCCAGGCTTGAATCAAACTCTGGCGGCGTTCCTCTTGGTCTTCAATCACGTTGAGGACGTAACCCAAGTTAACCACATCAGCAGGGATGCGTGGGTGTTCAGAACGGTAATATGGGTCCCAACCCGTACTGGTGTAGCCTAAGTTGGCAACTCGGGCTACATCGCCACCATGTCCGCAACCGTAGTCAAAAAACGTGGTACCTTGAGTTAGAATTGCATACTCTATTGCCAATCGCACGGGTCGAGACAAGTCAGTGCGAAAAATGGCAGCTCGATGGCGTTCTATTTCTATAGCTTCTGACATAACTATTGACATCTCCGTTACATAACACCTACCCAAAGTTACCCATCGCTGGAAATATTTACCGTGGGCTTCGTTTATTTCCTGCTTCATTCTGGTAGTGTCGGCACTATCCAGTCCACAGGCTAACCTCGCCTAACTGGCGATTTTGGACGCGCCACTTGCTAGTCAGCGGGCTACGACCAGATATTGGGGCTTTTGAATTCTCTCAAGCTTGATAGATTGCTCATGTTTACTCGCGAATCGGTGTAAGATTACCTATTTTCTTTATCTTCTTTCTTAACTTCCTTAGCTCAAGAGCGGCTCTTGAGAAAGGGGGAAAGTGTATGAGATATAACACCAGAACCGCTATATTAACTAAGGTTATTGATCATGAGACTGTAATCATTGGATTTTTCCTTGGTTAAAGATATGCTTAAGGATAAGTTTGTTACTTGTGAGAGCGTAGAAGTTTTCTCACCATTGGTAACGCTTCAAGGCGAGTAATCATGGCTCATAATCACAGTCATAGTCACGGACACGACCACGGTGGTAGTAATTACAACCGTGCTTTCATGATCAGCATCGCGCTCAATACGGGGCTTGTCATCATTGAAGCAATTTATGGCATTGTTGCCAACTCCCTAGCGCTGCTTGCTGATGCAGGTCACAATCTTAGTGATGTTTTGGGTTTGCTACTCGCTTGGGGAGCAAGCATCCTCGCTCGTCGCAAACCAACACCACGCCGCACCTACGGGTTGCGTCGCTCTTCAATTTTGGCTGCGCTTTTAAACGCCGCGTTTCTCCTAATTATTTCCGGCGGTATTGGTTGGGAAGCAATCTTACGATTTCGTGAACCTACTCCCGTAGCAGGGGTAACAATCATTGTAGTAGCAGTTATAGGAATTGCTATTAACACGATAAGTGCCTTGATGTTTATATCAGGGCGTAAGAGTGACTTGAATATTAGAAGCGCATTCCTACATCTAGTGGCAGATGCGGCAGTATCAGTAGGAGTTGTTCTAGCTGGCATTGCAATTCTTGCCACTGGCTGGCTGTGGTTCGATCCTGCGGTAAGTTTAATTGTCACTGTAGTGATTGTAGCTGGCACCTGGCAATTGTTCCAAGAATCTCTCAACTTGGTAACGGATGCTGTACCAGCAGGTATTGAACCGCTTGCAGTTCGTACTTACTTGGCAGAACTCCCTGGTGTGAATAGTGTTCATGACTTGCATATTTGGGCAATGAGTACCACCGAAACAGCACTTACGGCTCACTTGGTTATACCTATGGGACATCCAGGTGATGCTTTTTTCACACAGGTAAATCGAGAACTTCACGACAATTTCGGTATTGAACATACCACAATCCAAATAGAAACTGGCGATCCGAATTATCCATGTCCTCTTGCTCAAAAGAATGAAAATGTTGTTTAAAAGTGATGTGGGGTAACATATTATTTGTTATCTCATATCATGTTCTGTTGAACATTTATAATAATGTTTGTAGTTGCGCTGTCTTCGCTACAACTCAAATTTTTGTCCTTGCACTGCCTGCCATATGCTAGGAACAGAGTTGAATTAAATCCTCAATCTTCTTGATATTTGGATCGCCAGCTAAATAACCAATACCACGATGCAGATGGAGGCGAAATTGTGTAGCGAGGGTTTCTTTGTCAGTACTGTAGCCATCATTGTAGCAGCGTTGCTTAAGGGCGAGGAGTAAAATATCAGACATTTCACCGCCAAATACGCGCCACGTCATCTCAACGTTACTGTCAGCCGGTATCGGTACTGGCGATGGAGGTGTTGGTTCGGCTAAAGAACGGCAAAACCCCCAACGACACAAGATATTCCATTGGTCAATTTTGGTATTGCGTCTAAGTTTGAGAAGTTGGTCTTTGGCTGTTTGGGAGAGTTTGATACGATCTATAGGTGGTTCCATATTTTTTTAGTTAGAAAAGGCAATCGTGAATTCATGAGAGAGGGTTTTAACTAACTTTATTTTTCTTGACATACATAGATTTGTTTGTGCCTTTCTATTTAGCTAAATTCTTGTGTCTTTTTTGCCTTGAGTGATTACTTATGACTTTATCACCTCAGTTATCCTCAAACCTTTCTTTAAAAGAGTTTTTAGAATTACCCGAAACAAAACCAGCAAGTGAGTATATTAATGGTCAAATTTATCAGAAACTGATGCCGCAGGGGAAACATAGTAGAATTCAAACTCGTTTATCAACCGCTATTAATGAAGTGGGTGAACTACAGCAAAAAGTTTTAGCATTAACTGAGTTACGCTGTACATTTGGGGGACGTTCATTAGTTCCTGATATTGCCGTATTTGAGTGGTCACGTATTCCAACTGATGAGGATGGAGAGATTGCGAACAGATTTAATAGCTTCCCTGACTGGACAATTGAAATCCTCTCTCCAGGTCAATCTCCTAACCGGATCATTAATAAAATTATTTTCTGTCTCAACCACGGAACAAAACTAGGTTGGTTCGTTGAGCCCAATGATAAATCAGTGATGGTATTTCAACCTGGTCAATTACCAGAAGTGAAATATAATAACGATAGATTACCTGTTCTTGATGTCTTGGCTGATTGGCAGGTACAAGTAGCAGATATATTTGGTTGGCTGAAAGTCAAATAAGTTTCTCTGCTATACCCATGATTTTATCTCTAATACAACATATAAGCTAAATCAGTTCTTGAGTATCCATGACTGCGTGCAATTTAAAACTACAGTCACTTAACTATCTGATTCCTTGTTCTGACACTCCTATTTTCGCTCAATAACTCTCATAGTAAGAAAGCTATGCAAGTCCAACTCAAACAAATCGTTGTTTCTCCAGGTCAGCAACTCCTCATGACTGATATCAGTTGGATAATGTATGAACAATTGTTAGAAGAGTTGGGAGAAAAACGGGGTTCGCGGATTAATTACAGTGAGGGAGTCTTAGAAATCATGGTGCCCTTACCCGAACACGAAGATGATAAAGCGATAATTGCTGACTTTGTGAAAGTGCTTCTTGAAGAACTTGACATTGAATTTAGAAGCTTAGGGTCAACAACTTTTAAAAGCAAAATCATGAAGCAATGTATAGAAGCTGATGACTGTTTCTATATCGAAAACGAAATAGCAGTTAGGGGTAAAAAGCGCATTGATTTAACTTTAGACCCTCCGCCAGATTTAGCCCTTGAAATTGACATCACTTCCCGAACTAGATTCGATAACTACGAAGTATTAGGCGTTCAAGAATTATGGCGATTTAACGGAACGCAATTAGAAATTAACGTGTTGCGCTCAGGTCAATATGTCCAGGTGAATGAAAGTCCTCATTTTCCTGATTTCCCCTTAAGTGAGGTAATTCCGCAGGAGCTAGAACGCAGTAAAACAGAAGGGAGAAATACAACAATGAAAGCGTTTCGTGCTTGGGTGAGGGCAAAGACGAAAGAAAGATAGGGTATAGATATCGCTATCTTCTCTCCCAGTCGGAATAAGTTGGTAAAAAAGTCAAGTCTATAGCTTTGTTCGTTTGTTTCCAACTAATCCGATTTAACCCAGTCGGTAGGGTAAAGCAAACCATCTCACGTTTAGAGGAAGCCCACGAATACGTTTCCAACTAATCCGATTTAACCCAGTCGGTAGGGATAGAAGTAGTTTAATATTAAAGTACGGCAAGAATCCATGCTCTCATAAGTGGTAAAATTTGAGTAACGCTCATCATGAAGTTAGTTACAACGACCCCTTTAGCCGAGTTTCTATCTCAACCCAACATCGAGGCTTCCCCCGCATGGGAATTAATTAATGGGAAAGCGCAGCAAAAATCGATGCCAACCCTTTTTCACTCGCGGCTACAACGTAATTTAGTAAATTATATAAATCGTCATACTGAGGAGTTTGAAGCCGTGCAAGAACTGCGTTGTATTGTAGCTCCTTACTCCCCAGTACCAGATATTTCTGTAATTGCCTGCGATCGCCTTAACGATGATGGACCGCTAGAGGGAGCGCCAGACTGGTTAATTGAAATTCGCTCTCCCGACCAAAGCACCCTAGACTTACAGAACAAAATTCTCCACTGTCTCAGCAATGGCACACAACTAGCTTGGCTGATAGACATAACTCGCCAGCAGGTTTGGGTATGGCTTGGAGATGACTTACCCCTCGTTTGTTCCGCACAAGACATTTTACCAACTTTAGGCGACTTACCGGAGCTTACGGTTAAAGCAGTGATGGCTATGACTCAGAGGCTATGACAGCGAATAAATTTTACCAAAAATACCCTGGTTCGATATTTGTTTGGCGGTTAGAAGAATCGTACTTTAGGAGGTATTCGCGGGCGATCGCTTCGTTTTGCCGTAATGTTTGCACTTCCTTTTCGCCAATTTCTGTGTCGGTAGATAGCAGAATCACCTGATGACTGGCACTGGGGAAATAACGTTCAACTAAGTTGCTGCGGTGGGAAGAATCTAAACGTCCCAAAGGAGTATCAATTGCTACTGGTAAGCGGTATCCGGAAACACGGGCTAATCCCCAGAGGAAGGCGATCGCTAAGAGTTGTTTCTCGCCTGCGGAAAGGCGATGCTTTGCAACTCTTAGCGATTGTAAATCATACAAAGAGAGGCTAAAGTTATGGGTGTCTATTGCTACACGATGCACTAAATCAGATTTGTGCAGAAGATAACGGAAGCACTCTGTAACTTCCACTTCTAACTTATTCAGTTTTTTCAGCGTAAGGCGTTTACGAAAAAGTTTGAGTGTTTCTTGGACTTTGGCAGATGCGGTAATTATATGTTCTCTGTTATAGCGATCAATAGTTTGATCGCCATATTGTTGTAAATCTTTTTTTGATTTTTCAATTGCTGCTGCCAACTCAATCACACGACGTTGGGCTGTTAAATGTGCTGCTTTCGCTTCAGCTACTTGATTTTGTGCTTGTCTAAGTGTATTCTCTAGCTTTTGATATGCTTCTGGTGAGGCCGCAGTCTGCAATTGTCTTTCTAATGTATCAATTTCTTCTTGCTTACTGTTTAAAAGTTCTATTTCCTTTTTGACAGCTATTCTTGCTGTTTCTAAAGAAAAACTATTAATCTTATT
>JAQYWO010000015.1 GCA_029379215.1 Rhizonema sp. PD37 | reverse complement strand
ATATATTATTATACTGAGATGTAATCTGCGGAAAAGACAAGTTCTACTGGAGCCTGTTTTTAGCATCTACTAAAACTCTCATCTCGATGACATTTACCTAAACGTGGGAGCATTATTTAAAACTTCACAGTGATAATAATGACGGACAATACCGTGCAAGCCAATTTCCGCTCGAATTATTTCCGAGATTGGGAACTCTGGACATTCTCCCAAAAAGTTTTCCTCAAGAGTAATACGAACGTCAATGTTATAGGACTTAAGCATTATACATGTGTAATATACGCAATTTGGGTATTTCAGCTATGTTTAGCACTCAAAACAAGAAAGGCAACGAACTTTTCAGGGTTATGCGAAGCGCCTGAAACGACAGAATCCCGTATTGCAAATGATGGTCAATTTGTACAGTGCTTAACTCCTATATTATTGTGTTAGGTCAATTCAATTGCTGCACCATATCCTACAAACATGAAATTTTAGATGCTTTTGCCCTAATCTTTATGCTATAAAGCTTGATGGCTTGGTAGAAGCAGAGGTTATAACTTTAAAGTTTGGGCATCATCCCTTGTGATTGCGGCAGGCAGCAAAAGGGATTACTTCCAGTTTATGCCCAAGCCAAGGCAGTTGCTATAACTGTAGCTAATACATTCAATAATTATTGATATTATTTAGCTATTAAAATAGGGTTGCAAAAGACAATAACTTTCCTCTAGAGTAAAAGATACTAGTTGAAAACAACTTTCAACATATCTAAGCCAGAATTTGCATGACTGACTAAGCATCTGTATAATCTTTTCTGTTAAGCCAAAAATTGAGGTTTATTCAAAAAATTTTTCAAGTATATCTGATCGTAAAAAGAGTTTATTGTCTTGTCATCCACCGTGATTTGAACACGGCGCTTAATTTGAGAAAAGCCGCTAGTTAGTTTGTGGAAAGCCAAGTGATGGATTGGTGCCGACACCTCCAGGATGAAATTAGGAAGTAAGCATCAAGTTGTTTATGATTTGATCTTTTCCCCCTATCTTTTTGCGACAGCGATGTCTGACGACAAGCCGCTCCGCGTCTACGCCAACTCAGATCCTATCCCAAAGTCCTATTTTCTCGTGATTTATTATCATTAAATGTAACTTTTTGATAATTGAATAGGGTCTACAACCCTTGCTAATTCAATGGTTCACGACTTAACGAAGAAAGTCAGGTTTATGATGAGATCTGTCTAGATATAGCAACATATAGCAACGGATTGATGCCTAGGACAACAATTAATTCACGATGTACGCAGTTGAGAGCGTCTGCTCCTGACTTGTCCTAACAGCTTTGGCGACAGCTATATAAGTAGGTGTGAGTAGGTTTTATGTAACTGGTCAGAATTTTAATTATGTTAGGTTGGGTGGAGCAGAGCTGAAACTATAATTTGAGATTTCCAACCCTAATTTATGAAGAAGCTGTATTAAGAGATTTAACCAGTAAATTAATCTCCAACCTGATTAAAACGAATGATTGACTACGCCAACAGATCAACCATGTTTTGCAAATATGCGGTTATTTGGACTTAGGCTAGAGATTTATTTTTATGGATCTGCCTAATTTAATAACATTCAGGCGTAAACGTAAATGCAGCATTCTGATCTCTTTACACAAAGTGTGATTTGCCACTGAGATAGCTTGATTCTACCAGTATTCGCGTGCATCTAATTGCTAGAGGCGGAATAATGACTTTAATTCTCCATAAATTTCCAGAAATTCCCCACCAATGTGCGACTGTCGTTGATATTTTGCGTTACCGCAGTTTAAAAACGCCGCACAAACAAGCGTTCACCTTCCTCGAAGATGGAGAGACTCAGGAATCAACGCTGACTTACTTTGAGTTGGATCGGCGTAGTCGAGCGATCGCCACTCAACTCCAAAGTGAAGGTTTGTGGGGGCAAAGAGCTCTGTTGCTTTATCCGCCAGGGCTAGATTACTTAAGTGCTTTTTTTGGCTGTCTCTACGCAGGAGTCGTAGCGGTTCCAGCTTATCCACCTCGCAATGAACGCAAAACAGACAGAATACTGGCTATTAGCACAAATGCACAGGCAAGAGTTGCTCTGACCACAACAGCGATACTTCCCACATTACAATCCATACTTACAAAACAAACAAATATCGGAAGCTTTCGCTGGCTTGTTACTGACAATCTAGCACAGGGTTTAGAAGATTCCTGGCGACAGCCTAAAATCAATGCAGATACCCTCGCTTTCTTGCAATACACGTCGGGTTCTACGGGAACACCAAAGGGAGTTATGCTCAGTCATGGCAACTTGCTGCATAATGCTGCCGTGACTTACCAAATCATGGAACATTCTCCCGGCAGTAAATTTGTCTCCTGGCTACCTGTCTACCATGATATGGGGTTAATTGGTGGTATTTTGCAACCTTTGTATGGTGGGTTTGGTTGCATCTTAATGTCCCCTCCTTCTTTTCTACAACGTCCATATCGATGGCTACAGGCGATTTCTCGCTACAAAGGTACTACGAGTGGTGGTCCCAACTTTGCTTATGAGCATTGTATTCAAAAAATTACTCAACAACAAAAAGAGTCTCTCGATTTAAGTAGTTGGAGTGTCGCATTTAATGGTGCTGAACCAATCTGGCAGGAGACTTTAGAACGATTTGCCAGAGCCTTTGGTGAATGTGGGTTTCGCCCTGAAGCATTCTATCCCTGTTACGGCATGGCGGAAGCAACACTGATGGTTTCCGGTGGAATACAGAAAGCTTTACCTGATGTTAAAACTGTAGAGAAATTTGCACTTTCACAAAACCAGATAGTATCAGCAAGTGCCCAGAGCAAAGATAGCCACACCTTTGTCAGTTGCGGTCAAACCATTCCTCAACAGCAGATAGTTATTGTCAACCCCGAAACATTGACTAGCTGCTCACCAGATGAAGTTGGAGAAATCTGGGTATCAGGTCCGAGCGTAGGTCAAGGTTATTGGGATTCTCCTGATCTGACAAAGCAAACATTTCAAGCCTATCTTAAAGATACAGGAGAGGGAGCATTTTTACGCACTGGTGACTTAGGCTTTTTGGATAATGGAGAACTCTATATTACAGGTCGAGCCAAAGATTTAATTATTATTCGTGGTCGCAACCTTTACCCACAAGATATAGAATTAACGGCAGAACGGAGTCATTCATCATTACGTTCAGGTAGTGGTGCAGCTTTCTCAATTGAGATAGAGAATGAAGAACGATTAGTCGTAGTCCAAGAGTTAGGGTTTCGTGCTAAACCAAATCTTGAGGAAGTCATAGCGGGAATTCGTCAGGCAGTCACTGAGGAGCATGAGGTACAAGTTTATGCAGTGGTGTTGGTAAAACCTGGGACTATCTCCAAAACCTCCAGTGGCAAAATTCAACGTCGTGCTACAAAAGCTGATTTTCAAGCAGGTAAGCTAGAAGTCGTTGGCAGTAGCATTCAAAAAAGTATTGATATTGATGAAAACGAGAATAAGTTGCAGCGCGAAACTCTCTTAGCCCTCACTCCACGCGAGTGTCAGCCGCTGTTAGAGTCTTATGTTCAGAAACAGATAGCACGGGTGCTTTCAATTCCACTGCATGAAATCAAACTTAAGCAACCATTAAGCTCCTTGGGACTAGATTCTATAAAAGTCTTTGAGTTAAAAAACAGGATTGAGAATGAGTTTGAAGTTACCGTACCTGTAGCTGACTTTTTTGAAGGTATTCACATCACTCAGTTAGCCACAAAGATACTTGCTGAACTGACAACGACCGCTTGTATGCCGTCAGTGACCCTTACCCAATTGCCGAAAGCTGCGAAATTTTACCCTCTATCTTTTGCTCAACAGCGACTGTGGTTTCTTGATCGATTGCAACCAGGGAATCCTTTCTATAACATTTCTATTGTCGTCCAGCTGAAAGATGTCCTCAACGTAACGGTGCTAGAGCAAAGCTTCAATGAAATCGTCCGACGACATCAAGCCTTGCGAACGGCGTTTACTACTGTAGAGAGGAAGCCAATGCAGGTCATTTGCCCAGATTCAACGTTAAAGTTACCTGTGGTAGACTTGCGGGATCTCCCTGAAATTCATCGTGCAGCAGAAGTGCAGTGGCTAGCTACTCAGGAGGCTCGGCAGCCTTTTGATTTGACACAGGGACCATTGCTAAGAGTGACTCTTGTACAGTGCGGCGAGCAAGAACATATAATGTTGTTGACAATGCACCACATTGCCTCTGACGGCTGGTCTATGGGAATCCTCTTTCGGGAACTGACAGTACTCTACCAAGTTTATTCTAACGAACAACCTTCGCCTTTACCTGAGTTGCCTATTCAGT
Source organism: Rhizonema sp. PD37 (assembly GCA_029379215.1). Lineage (GTDB taxonomy): Bacteria > Cyanobacteriota > Cyanobacteriia > Cyanobacteriales > Nostocaceae > Rhizonema. The sequence continues at coordinate 59,455 of JAQYWO010000015.1, read as the reverse complement.
ATGCAGATTATACAATCTGGCAACGCCAGTGGCTACAGGGGGAAGTGTTGGAGTCGCAACTAACTTACTGGAAAAAACAACTGGAGAATCTCCCGATACTGCAACTGCCCACCGACCATCCCCGACCAGCAGTTCAAACTTTCCAAGGTAGACGGCAATCTGTAATGTTGTCTAAGTCGTTGACGGATGCTCTCAAGGTGCTGAGCCAGCAACAGGAAGTGACACTGTTTATGACATTGCTAGCAACGTTTCAAATGCTGCTACATTGGTACACAGATCAGGAAGAAATTGTGGTCGGTACAGATATTGCGAACCGCAATCAAGCTAAGACTGAGCCACTGATCGGATTTTTCGTCAACCAACTGGTATTACGTATTAACCTGTCCGGGAACCTCACTTTTGATGAGTTATTAAAGCGAGTACGCAAGATAACTATAGGGGCTTACGCACATCAGGAAATGCCCTTTGATAAGCTAGTGGAGGTATTGAACCCACAACGGACTTTAGATCGTACGCCCCTATTTCAAGTCAAGCTTGTGCTTCAAAATGTAGCCATGCCGCCCTTAGCGGTTCCGGGTCTAACTGTGAATGTCAGCGAGGTTGATAGTCAAACTGCAAAGTATGACTTGCTGCTGAATCTAACGGAAACAGAGCAAGGTTTGATGGGTTGGATGGAGTACAGTACAGACTTGTTTGAGGCTGTTACTATTACAAATCTCTTGTCAAATTTTCAAACACTTCTACGTACTATTGTAGTTCAACCCAAAATTAGGTTGAACGTACTAAAAGAAATTTTATTAGAAGCAAACGCAGAAAAACAAATTGTCAAAGAACAAGAACTTAAACAAACTAGTTTTCATAAATTTAAAAGCGTGAAGCGGAAAGCAATTGAAGAAGATTTGGCATTATGAAAAACTCTGAAATTCAAAAGCTTAATATCACAAAGTTGCCAACCCTAAGACGGCAAGCTATGAGCTTGTCCCAAGACGGATTAATCAAAACAGAATTTCTTCAGACTGGAAAGTTTCTACCTTTAGTAGTCCAGCCTACTGTTGAGGGAGTAAATCTTGCAGTTTGGGCTACGCACAATCGGTCTTTTATTGAAACAGAATTGCTGAAATACGGAGGAATACTTTTTCGTAACTTTAAAGTCAATGGAGTGGCTGAGTTTGAAGAGTTCATCAAATCTATATCGGGGGAGTTACTAGAATATCGAGAACGTTCCTCGCCACGCAGTCACGTAAATGGTAATATTTATACATCAACTGACTACCCTGCCACTCAAAGTATTTTCCTACACAACGAAAATTCCTACCAGCATACATGGCCTTTAAAAATCTTCTTTTTCTGTATCACAGCGCCGCAGCAGGGAGGAGAAACGCCAATTGCCGACGTGAGGAAAGTTTTTCAACGCATTAACCCAAAAATCAGAGAACTATTCATTCAAAAGCAGGTGATGTATGTTCGCAACTTTGGCAACGGATTTGGTCTTCCCTGGCAAACAGTTTTTCAAACTACGAACAAGCTAGAGGTCGAAGAGTATTGTTATAAAAATGGCATTGAAGCTGAATGGAAAGACGGTAATTCCCTAAGAACCAAACAAATTCGACAGGCTGTTACAGTGCATCCAAAAACTAATGAAATGCTCTGGTTCAATCATGCAGCTTTTTTTCACGTATCTAGCTTGGAATCAACAATACGTGAGTCTTTATTAGCAGAATTTAGAGAGTCAGATCTTCCTCAAAATACTTACTACGGTGATGGTTCGACTATTGAATGCTCTGTGTTAGATGAGATTCGCTCTTGCTATCAACAAGAAACGGTTACTTTCCCTTGGCAGGAAGGAGATATTTTAATGCTAGACAATATGCTAGTAGCTCATGGACGTACACCATTTATTGGTTGTCGAAAAATTGTGGTGGGAATGGCTGAACCCTACACTCACAAAGCTATTTAATATACAAAAATGCAAATTACAGATACGCAAAAGAAAATTATCAAAGGTTTCCGAATTTCACCACAGCAAAAGCATCTATGGTTGTTACAGCAAGGTGAGACAACGCTGCCTTATCGTGTTCAGTGTGCTGTTCGAATTGAGGGGAATTTCGACAGAAAAGTTTTCGAGACGGCTTTAGAGAATGTCTTGAATCGACATGAAATTTTGCGTACTACTTTTCGTTGTTTGCCGGGGATGGATATCCCGCTTCAAATTATCAATGATACGCTATCCGTTGGAACTGTTGGTAAGGAAGACGATCAAGCATTCCCATTTATTCATGAGCATAATTTTAGTAGTCTGACTCCGCAAGAACAAGAAGTCAAAATTGAGGCACTTTTTCATGAAGTAAGTCAACTGCCTTTCGATTTTGAGCAGGATTCACCATTGTATATTGCCTTGGTTGAGTTGTCTGATGAGAGACATACGTTGCTTATCAATTTGCCAGCTGTATATGCAGATACAGAAACACTGAAAAATTTTGTGCGTGAAATCAGTGTTTCATACGCAGCCTGCTTGCATGGCGAACAGTTATTTGATGAACCGATTCAGTATGCTGATGTATCCGAAATTCTCAATGACTTACTTGAGTCAGAGGAGACAAAAGCAGGAAGAGAGTATTGGTGTCAGCTAAATTTTTCTGCCCTTTTTAGTTTGAAACTAATAAGCGAAAATCAGCCTACAGTCGAACCAGGATTTTCGCCTAAATTTCTTGCCTCACCGATTGCTGATGAGCTAGCAGCAAAAATTGATGCGATCGCCCAAAAGTATGAAACTACGACAGAAATCGTTTTACTAACTTGCTTTTCAATTTTGCTATGGCGACTCACACAACAGTCAAAGATTTTGATTGGTACTGCCTGTGATGGTCGAAATTATGAGGAATTAGAGTCAGCTTTAGGGCTGTTTGCAAAATATTTACCGCTTGTTTGTCATCTGGAAGAAAACCGTACATTTATCGAGATTTTGCAGCAAGTTAACGAATTTAGCAGTAAAAATGCTGAATGGCAGCAGTATTTTACCCAAGAACAGACTGCTGAAACTACTGGGAATATAGCAAAATCTTCCTTCTTCCCCTTTTGTTTCGAGTTTGAACACACAAGAGCAAAGTATTCTGTAGACAACAATTTATCACTTTCCATTTATCAGCAGTACGCATATATTGATAGATTCAAAGTAAAACTCTCTTGTCTGTGTCGGGAAAAATCTCTGGGTTACGAATTTCACTATGATTCCAATTTATTCCAAATTGACGATATAAAACGTTTGGCGGGGCAATTTCAGACTTTGTTAGAAAGCGTCGCCAATAATCCTGAAGCAGTAATTAGTCGCTTGGAGATTTTGAGCGATCAGCAGCGGCAGCAATTGCTGATTGAGTTCAACAATACAAAGACCACTTATCCAAATGACAAGTGTATCCACCATCTGTTGCAAGAACAAGTAGAGCAAAACCCAAATAACGTCGCCGTAATATTTGCGAAAGAGCAACTAACCTATGATTCACTCAACGCAAAAGCAAATCAACTCGCGCACTATTTACAGCAACTAGGAGTCGGACCAGAGGTACTGGTGGGGATTTGCGTAGAGCGATCGCTTTTGATGGTGGTCGCAGTGTTGGGTATTCTCAAAGCTGGTGGAGCCTATGTGCCGATTGAACCAACCTATCCACCTGAGCGACAAGCCTATATCATAACAGATAGTAATATACCTATACTGTTGACTCAGCAGCGTCTAGCAGCTAACTTGCCCTCAGATGGAACCAAAGTTGTTTGCCTTGACACTGATTGGGAAGACATAGCCCAGGAAAATACAGAAAACCCTGTCAGTCACACAATCCCTGAAAACCTGGCCTATGTCATCTACACCTCTGGCTCTACTGGCAAGCCCAAGGGAACATTGATTCCTCACCGAGGACTAGTCAACTACCTAAACTGGTGTACGCAAGCTTACACAGTTGAGCAAGGAACAGGGACGCTAGTTCACTCGCCTCTAAGTTTTGACCTCACAATCACAAGTCTATTTTCGCCCTTACTAGTGGGTGGTCAGGTAAAACTGCTGCCAGAAAACCGAGATATTCAGACGCTTTACACTGCTCTAAGCCAAAGCTCCAATTTAAGCTTGGTCAAACTTACACCTGCTCACTTGGAGTTGCTTGGTCAGCAGTTCTCTTCTCAAGAAGCAGCAGGTCGCACGCGAGCTTTGATCATTGGAGGTGAAAACTTATCAGCACAGCACATTGCCTTTTGGCAAAAGTTTGCTCCTAATACAATGCTGGTAAATGAATACGGCCCAACTGAAACAGTCGTTGGTTGCTGTATTTATCAGGTAAATGACAAGCAGCAGTCAGGGTCGATTCCCATTGGTCATCCAATCGCCAACACCCAGCTTTACGTATTGGATTCACATTTGCAGCCAGTGCCAATCGGTCTTGTAGGTGAACTGCACATTGGCGGCAAAGGAGTCGCACGGGGTTATCTGAACAAGCCTGAACTGACAGCACAAAAGTTTATTCCGAACTCCTTCAGCAATGAATCAGGGGAGCGCCTGTACAAAACAGGTGACCTTGCTCGTTATTGTTGTGATGGGACTCTTGAGTTTCTTGGACGGATTGACAGCCAAGTAAAGCTCCGAGGTTTCCGCATTGAACTAGGAGAAATTGAGGCGGCTCTTGTAGAGCATCAGGGGGTGCAAGAGTCAGTAGTTGTTTTACAGGAAGATGTCTCAGGCAACCAGCGTTTAGTGGCATACATTGTTTTAAACGCCGAGTTATCCACTTCCGTCAGTGAACTGAGTCAATTTCTCAAACAAAAGCTACCTGAGTACATGGTTCCCTCAGCTTATCGACAACTGGATGCATTGCCATTAACCTCTAATGGTAAAATAGATAGGAAAGCCCTCGCAGTCGTAGAAGAGTTTGGACCAGAGTTGGAAGTTGCTTATGTACCACCCAATACTGAGGTGGAACAAACCATTGCTGCTGTTTGGCAAGAGGTGCTTCACTTAGAAAAAGTGGGTATTCATGACAACTTTTTTGATATAGGTGGTCATTCGTTGTTAATTGCTCAAGTTCACAGCCAACTACAGGAACTGTTGCCGCAAGACTTATCAATGATTGAACTGCTTGAACACCCAACTATAAATTCGTTGGCAAAACATTTAAGTGAGGGAAAAGACGCACAGCTAGAGGTAGAGCAAGTTCGCGATCGTGCTGGGAAACAAAAACAGGCTAGAAATCGCCAAAAACAACTTCGCACAAAGAGATAAAGATTACTCATGAAATTTATCCGCTAAGCAACAATTCTTTAACGAATTACCAAGGATACTAAGAGCGCAGGGAAATAAGCAAAAATTCACTATAAAGCATTAAAGGAGTGAAAAATACTGGTATTAAGGTTTTGTGAATCATTAGTGTTTGTTGCTGTATTAAAAAATAAAAATTTAAAAAACTTTTTCCTACTTATTAATTCAGCAAAATCTAATTACTCCTAGTTGAGAAGAGATATGCGTATTACTATTGTTACAGGTGGTTCCCTTGGGGATCTGCAACCCTATGTTGCATTAGGACTGGGATTGCAACAAGCAGGACATTTGGTAAAGCTAGTTGTTTTTACTAATCAGGCTCGTCAGGAATTTATCAGCAAATGGGGTCTGGACTGTGTTTGTAGGGATATACATGCAGAAGAATTTTCAACAGAGCCATTCTGGAAATGGCTCCATCCCAACCCCTTTTACATCTTTGATAATATTAGGAGTGTTCTGCAACCTCTTGAAGATAGCTACCTGTCTCAACTCCTCTATCTTTGCCAGGGAGCAGAAGCAATTATCTTAAGTCAATTTTCATTGCTGGGCTATGATATAATAGAAAAGCTAAATGTACCTTGCTATGCAGCCTGTATCCCACCTATTAGTCCAACACACGCTTTTCCTCACCCAGCGGCACCAATTGAATTGCGTTTAGGTGGAATCTACAATCGGCTAACCTACTTTTTGTTTGATAAACTCTTATGGCGATCTGTTAGACAGTCTATAAATCAGTGGCGACAGAAAGTCCTAAATTTAACTCCTATTGCTTGGTGGTTAAGCCCAGTTCAACGTCTACACCAGCAAAAACTACCTTTTCTCTACGGCTACAGCCCATCTTTACTACCTAAACCGTCTGAATGGTCTGATTGGTTGCACGTTACTGGCTACTGGTTTATAGATTGTCCTCAAAATTGGCAGCCACCTATAGACCTGGTAGATTTTATCGCAATTGGGTCGCCGCCAGTGTACGTTGGTGGTCGTGGTTTAACAGAGTCGGAACTGAAACTGGTATTGGAAGCGATCGCTCAGACAGGTCAAAGGTGCATTTTACAAGTACCAGGAGAACTCATTGGCGAAAACAGCCTCAGTGAGAATTTCGATTTATCAGATAAAGTCTTTAAACTGTTAGAATGGGTGCCATTTGATTGGCTATTCCCACAAATGGCAGCACTTGTGCATCATGGAGGTGCTGGTACATTAGCTTATGGCGTGCGAGCTGGTGTCCCTTCTATAACCATACCAGGCGGAGATGACCGATTTTTTTGGGCGTCTCGTATAGCAGAGTTGGGTCTAGGACCAAAGCCGATTTTGCCACACCAATTATCTGCTCAGCGGTTAGCAGATGCGATTCAACTAGCGACCAATGACCAGCCAATGCAAGCCCGTGCAGCTGCAATGGGTCGAAAGATCCAAGCAGAAGACGGAGTGGCTCGGGCGGTCGAGGCTTTTCATCGCCATTTGCCACACAAAGTAGAGGAATAAACTTTCCTACAAATGATTTTTAGAGGAGTCATAACAGTGAGTCTAAACGGGTATCAAGAAAATTCTTTGAAAAAATTACAGCGTAAAGTCCTGCCATTCATCTACCGTAAGGATTTAAGGAAGTTAGCGACTTTTTATGGTACTGATAAATGGAATTCTCATTGGTATGCTCAGCATTACAACAAGCATTTCGCTCCACTGAGACTAAAAAAACTGAATATTCTTGAAATTGGTGTAGGTGGTGATGACGATCCCAAATCCGGGGGTGAGTCTTTAAGAATGTGGAAGACATATTTCCCAAACAGTATGATTTATGGGATAGATATCGTAGATAAAAAAGCTCTGGAAGAACCACGCATTAAAATATTTCAGGGCAGTCAAGATGATGAATCCTTTTTAAGAAAAGTTGTAGCAGAGACTGGTGAATTGGACATCATCATTGATGATGGTAGTCACATAAATGAACATGTTATCAAATCATTCAAGATCCTTTTTCCTGCACTCAAGCATGGGGGAATTTATGTAATAGAAGATACTTTAACATCTTATGTGCCAGATATTAACGAGTTAAAGTTTGTCAGCGAAGGCGTTGTGAAAAAGTGGCCACAACTTGGTGGTAGCTTGGATTTAAACAGTCCTAACACCATGGTTAATTTTTTTAAAAAACTGGTCGATTGTCTGAATTATCAGGAATTTTTCAAACCAGGATACTCTCCCTCTTATTTTGATCAGCATATTGTTGCTATGCACTTTTACCATAATCTGGTTATCCTCTATAAAGAAAAGAATAACGAAGGCGGCTTTTACTTGGAAAACAACACATTAAAACCACATGTATTGAAGTATTTGGGTATAGACTCATTGGATGATATGGGTTTAAAAATTCCCCTCCTTAGTGAATAAAAAAATGAATTTATACCTCGTTGATTTATGAGCTTTTAGTGAATTTGGAATAAATCATTATGCTTAAAATAGGGTCACTAGAAACCAGCACTGGAAAGATTGTATATAGTGAGGATTCCAAAAATATTCTTTGTCTCCCTTCAGCGGAAATTAAGGAGTTGTTCAAAGCGTCTGGGGTGATTCTTTTTCGAGGGTTTGGGATCACTCACCAGGAAATGAAAGAATTTGCAGAACAATTTAGTTCCAGATTTATACGAGACGATGACAAACCTCTGGTTGAACCAAACGGGTTTGTCAGTTCGGTAGATACAGGAATGGATGAGATTTATCCTCATCGTGAAAACGGTAGTTCTCCTTTTGCCCCAGATGCTGTTTGGTTTTGCTGTACTGTACCAGCAGCACAGGGAGGTGAAACTTTGTTTTGGAATGGCGTTCGAGTGTGGGAAAAACTGAGTGAAGAGTTAAAACAATTATTTATATCCAAAAAAATAAAGTTTGTGCGAAAATACCCTGTTTCTAGCTGGAAGCATTTTCTAGGTTTGGGTGCTACGATAGCTGATGCTAAGCGAGTACTAGACAGTTTTGAGAATGTAAGTTATCAGATTGACGAAGAAGAGTCTATCTACACAGAATATGTTTGCTCCGCAGTGAGCAAAACAAAGTATGGTAATCAAAACGCCTTCGTCAACGATGTTATAGCAAGTAACAACAATCTACAAGGCTCCGCAAATTTAATAGAAGGATCATTAACTTTTGAAGACAATTCGCTAATTTCTGAAGCAGTTATTGAGCAAATTGAAAAAGTCGTATATGGGTTGACTGAAGAAATACGTTGGCAAACTGGCGACATCGTGATGATTGATAATTCAAGATTTTTACATGGCCGCAGAGCTTTTAGCGATAACAATAGGCGTCTGTTTGCTCTCCTAAGTTATCTAGATTTTTAGTATTATAAAACTATTTATAGTGCAAAACACGATTTAAAAATTGAAGGATTATTTAAGACATTATGCTAGTTTTAGCGTAAATAAATAAGTAGCTTATTACAACAAAAAATCAATTTTATGAATCAAGAAGATAATATTTCAGCACCTGGATATTTAGAAGCATTTACTGCACGCTACAACAAGCGAACAAAAACATCAAAACAACTTGCTCAAACTTACCGCCCAGTTATAACGAGCACTTTAGGACCGATAGGTTTCAGTTTTACTCTCAAGGAATTGTGTTATCCAATAGTTGTCAAGCGCTCTCTAGGTTCCAAGGTATGGGATGTTGATGGTAATGAATATGTAGACCTCATGATGGGGCTGGGAGTGAATCTCTTTGGTCACAATCCACCTTTTATTAAAGCAGCTTTGCAAGAGCAGCTGGAAGAAGGCATACAAATCGGTTTGCAATTGGAACTTACAGGCAAGGTTGCAGAGTTAATTTGCGAACTGACAGGAATGGAGCGTGTCTACTTTAGTACTACAGGCACAGAAGCTGTAATGGCAGCAATACGTCTGGCAAGAACAGTAACAGGGCGGAACAAGATTGTGCTATTTTCTGACTCCTATCACGGTCATTTTGATGGAACCCTAGTGACAACTCAAACAGTAGATGGAATTCAATGTACTGTGCCAATTACTCCAGGAATACCGCAAAATATCGGTGAAGATTATTTAGTTTTAGATTACGGAAATCCACAGTCATTAGATGCAATAAAAGCCCATAAACACGAATTAGCGGCTGTTCTGGTTGAACCTGTACAGAGTCGTAGACCAGACTTACAACCCAAAGAATTTCTTTTACAACTGAGGCAAATAACAAAAGAATTAGAAATAGCGTTAATCTTTGATGAAATGATAACTGGCTTCCGCGTTCATCCAGGTGGTGCCCAGGCATGGTTTGGGCTTAAAGCTGACATAGTAACTTATGGAAAGATTGTTGGTGGCGGTATGCCAATTGGAATTATCGCAGGATCGGCTGCCTACGTCGATAGAATTGATGGTGGCATGTGGAATTACGGTGATACTTCTGAACCTGAAGTGGAAACAACGTACTTAGCAGGTACATTCCGCAGGCATCCGCTAGCTATGGCTGCGGCACATGCTGCACTTAAACATTTAAAAAATCAGGGTTCAACTCTTCAACAGCAGTTGAATCAACGCATGTCACAACTTGTTGAAACATTGAACACTTATTTTGAAGAAGAAGAAGTACCCCTAAGATTGAGAAATTTTAGCTCATGGTTCAGCCCTGCTTTTGTAGGAAATTTTTCATCCTCGGAGTATGCTAACCCATCCGAGCTTCGAGAGCTTTTCTATTATCACCTTCTACACCGAGGAGTTATGCTGGGAGGTCCTGGAGGTTTCCTTTCTACAGCGCATACAGATGAAGATATTAATTACATAATTCAAGCTTTTAAAGATAGCGTCAGGGAACTACGCAAAGGAGGCTTTTTAGCTCCTATTGCTCCACATTTGATGAAAGGATTCTCATTAGAAACGAGGGAGCAAATAGCTGATGTCTGCTAATGATACTTTCAGAAATGAGAATATGGAAGAGATAGCTGTGATTGGCATGGCTGGACGTTTTCCTGGAGCCAAAAGTATCGATAAATTTTGGCAAAACCTCAAAGAGGGTGTGGAGTCAATTTCTGTCTTAACGCATGACGATATATTAAATTCAGTAATTGACTCAGCTATACTGAATAATCCTCGTCATGTAAAAGCTGGGGCGGTATTAGAAGACATAGAATTGTTTGATGCTGGATTTTTTGGTTTTAATCCCAGAGAAGCAGCAATTATGGATCCTCAACACCGCTTTTTCTTGGAGTGTGCGTGGCAGGCTCTGGAAGATGCTGGCTACGATTCTGAAAGATACGCAGGCGAAATTGGTATTTATGCGGGTATGGGTTGGAACAGCTATTTGTTGTTCAACATTGCTTCCAACCGCAACTTACTAAGCTTAGAAATTGGTCAACAAACGCTGCTGGGTAATGAAAAAGATTTCCTAACTACACGTACTTCCTACAAATTAAACCTAAAAGGTCCAAGTATCAATGTTCAAACAGGCTGCTCTACATCATTAGTTGCAATCTACTTAGCTTGCCAAAGTTTGCTGAGTTACCAATGTGATATGGCTTTAGCGGGTGGTGTGAGCATAAATGTCCTGCAAAAAGCTGGTTATTTACATCAAGAAGGGGGAATTATGTCTCCCGACGGTCACTGCCGTGCCTTTGATGCCAAAGCTAAAGGAACTGTGGGTGGCAGCGCAGTTGGAGTAGTAGTTCTCAAGCGCTTGGAAGATGCTTTAGCCGATAACGACTGCATTCATGCCGTCATAAAAGGTTCCGCCATTAATAATGATGGCGCGTTGAAAGTGGGTTATACAGCACCTAGCTTGGTTAGGCAAGCCCAGGTAATCGCACAAGCTCTTGCTGTAGCCGACATTGAGGCTGAGACAGTCAGCTATGTAGAGTGTCACGGTAGTGGCACAGCCTTGGGAGATCCTGTTGAAGTTAAGGCTTTAACAAAAGCTTTCCATACTAGTACCCAAAAGAAACAATTCTGTGGTATTGGTTCAGTTAAGACTAATGTCGGACATCTAGATGCAGCAGCAGGTGTGACTGGTTTCATTAAGACAGTTCTGGCTCTGAAACACAAGTTGATTCCACCCAGCTTACACTTTGAGCAACCCAACCCCGAGATTGATTTCGACAACAGTCCTTTCTATGTAAACACTAAGCTGTCCGAATGGAAAACCAATGGCATTCCCCGTCGTGCTGGAGTAAGTTCCTTCGGTCTTGGGGGAACTAATGCACATATAATTCTGGAGGAAGCCCCGGATGTCAAGGAGCAGGGGAGCAGGGGTGCAGGGGAACAGGGGAGAGGATATCAGCTGTTAGTTCTTTCTGCCAAAACGGAATCAGCATTAGAAACAGCTACGGCAAATCTGGCTAATCACTTCAAACAGCATCCCAATTTAAATTTAGCTGATGTGGCTTATACTCTTCAGGTGGGTCGCAGGGTTATGGACTATCGACGGGTAGTTGTTTGCCAAGATGCTGAAGATGTGGTTAATGCCCTGCAAGATCCAAAACGAATTTTGACCAGTTTCCAAGAGACAAGCGATCGCCCCGTTGCCTTCATGTTTCCAGGGCTGGGAACTCATTACATTAATATGGCTGAGGAACTTTACCAAGTTGAGCCAACATTTCAAGAAGCAGTTGATAGATGTTGCCTATTACTAAGACCTCTCCTTGGTCTCGATCTGCGAGATGTGCTGTATCCTAAAAACAGCCAGACTACTCAAGGTTCCCAAAAACAGAACCCGCCGAAACCAGCTCTAGATTTGCGAAAGATGCTTGGTCGTGGTGAAGAACCAGCAGATGAAGCCACGCAAAAACTAAATCAAACCTTTCTCACCCAACCAGCCATCTTTGTCATCGAGTATGCTTTAGCTCAGCTGTGGATTTCCTGGGGAATTTATCCTGTCGCCATGATTGGCTACAGCGTTGGTGAATTTGTAGCTGCAACTTTAGCAGGAGTTTTGTCCTTGGAAGACACTCTTACTCTTGTTGCCAAAAGAGCGCAAATGATTCAAGAGTTACCAGCAGGGGCAATGCTTGCTGTTCCTCTGACAGAACAGGAGGTGCAGCCTTTCCTAAGTGAAAAACTTTCCTTGTCAGCAATCAACGGCTCATCTCTTTGTGTGATTTCCGGTTGTACCGAGGCTGTGGATGAATTGGAACACAAACTGACTGAAAAGGGTTTGGCGTGTCGGCGGATTGTGACTTCCCATGCTTTTCATTCCAAAATGATGAAGGCGATCACACAACCTTTCACAGATCTGCTAAAAACATTCAATCTCCAACCACCTAAAATTCCATACTTATCCAACGTCACAGGAACTTGGATTACAGCAGCACAAGCAACAGATCCCAGCTACTGGGTTAAACATATGTGTCAAGCTGTGCGGTTTGCTTCAGGGGTGCAAGAATTGTACAAAAAACAAAATCCGGTTCTGTTAGAAGTTGGTCCCGGACAGACATTGAGCAGCTTAGCACTCAGTATTTTACAGAGTGATCGCGTAGCAGATCGAGTTGTGCTGCCATCGCTGCGGCATTCCTACGAACGTCAGTCAGATATTACCTTTTTGCTAAACACATTAGGTCAGCTTTGGCTTGCAGGAGTCCCAATAGATTGGGCGGGATTTTATTCTCATGAGCGCCGCCATCGCCTACCCTTACCAACCTATCCGTTTGAGCGGCAGCGTTATTGGATTGAACCACAAAAACAGGCACAAGTTGTCCCTATCTCGCAAACCTCCTCACAAGAAGACTTTAAGGGCGGGGAAGCACAAGAATATCTCTTGCAGACGAATAGCGAAATGGTGTCAGAGCTTTCGCTACACTCACGCCCAAACTTACGAAATTCCTATGTTGCTCCTAGCAGTGAACTCGAACACAAGATTGCTAACCTTTATCAAGAAGTGCTGGGTATTGAGCAAGTAGGTATCTATGATAACTTCTTTGAGTTGGGAGGAAATTCCTTAATAGGTATTCAGGTCATTGCCCAACTGCGCAAGGATTTGCAACTAGAACTATCGCTTCGTTCACTCTTTGAGGCACCCTCTGTAGCCGAGCTGGCTCTATTTATTGAAGAAATGATTTTAGCGGAGTTAGAAGAATTAACTGAAGATGAAGCTCAGGAACTTGTATCAATTGTTCCCAGCCTAGAAAAAGCACTAAGAACAGTTAAGCCGCAACCCTACAAATTGCCAAACAATTTAGAAATTGTGCATTTTAGCAAAGCAGAAACTGATTACTTCTATAAAGACATTTTTGAATATCAAGTTTATATCAAGCACGGAATCACTCTCAACGATGGTGACTGTATTTTTGATGTAGGGTCTCATATCGGTCTGTTTACGCTGTTTGTCAATCAACAATGTAAAAATGCCAAAATTTACGCATTTGAGCCAGCTTTGCCTCTATTTGAAATTTTACGTTTAAATACGGAACGCCATGAGGTAAATGCCAACCTATTCAATTACGGCTTGTCTCACGAGTCAAAAGCCGCAATATTAACATTTTATCCCAATAGTTCTGGAATGTCCTCATTCTATCCTGACAGAGAAGAAGAAAAGACAGTCTTAAAAGCTATCATGCTAAATCAAGTGCAAAATGATCTCAAGAGCAGGGAAAACCTGATACAATATTCAGATGAATTGTTAGAAGAAAGATTTACGAGTCAGTCTTTGACTTGCCAGTTAAGAACTCTCTCTGATGTTCTTGGCGAGCAGAACGTCGAACGCATAGACTTACTGAAAATTGATGCTTACAAAAGCGAACTTGATGTCATCAAGGGCATCAACAATGAAGATTGGAATAAAATCAAGCAGGTTGTCATAGAAGTAGGCGATCAAGATGGGCGGCTACAGCAAATAGCTGGCTTGCTGAAAAAGCAAGGTTATGAAGTCGCAGTAGAAAAAGAAAATTTGTATGAAGACTCAGCGATTCACTATGTTTACGCCTTACGAAAATGAAATTGGAAAAATAGGTGGCAGTGATGGAAATTCAGACAGTTGGTGTTGTTGGAGCAGGTATTATGGGGATAGGGGTTTCGCAAAACCTTGCCCAATCGGGTTATCAAGTGATTCTACTAGATATTTCCGAAGATATTTTGGCTCATGCCAAACAGGAAATTAGGAATAATGTCCGTCTCCAGAGTTTTTTTCACAAAAATGATAAGACAGAGAATCATGAAGATATTTTACATAAAATTAAGTTTTCGACTAACTATGAATTCTTAAAAGATGCAGAATTTGTGATTGAAAATGTTACAGAAAAGTGGGATATTAAAAAGGAGGTATACTCACAGATTGATGCAATTTGTCCAGAGGAGACTGTATTTGCAGCTAATACATCAGCTATTTCCATTACCCGTATTGCTTCAGTGACCAAGCGAACACCAAAAGTCATTGGCATGCATTTCATGAACCCCGTGCCAATGAAACCGATGGTTGAAATGATTCGCGGGTATCACACATCTGATGAAACAATCGAGACAGCAAAAAAATTGTTAGCTCAGATGGGTAAAGAATGCATTATCGTTAATGACTCACCAGGTTTTGTTTCCAACCGCGTGCTGATGTTGACCATTAACGAAGCTGTTTTTATTCTGCAAGACCAAGTTGCTTCTGTCGAAGAAGTGGATAAAATCTTTAAAACTTGCTTTGGGCACAAAATGGGACCACTGGAAACAGCCGATTTGATTGGTTTAGATACGATTTTATTTTCTATCGAAGTTTTGTATGAAAGTTTCAATGACAGCAAATACAGACCATGTTCACTACTTAAGAAAATGGTAGACGCAGGGTTGCATGGTCGAAAAAGCGGCAAAGGGTTTTATGCCTACCAATAAATCATAAAATCATCGAAAATTAATATGAAAGAAATTAAAGCAAGAATCAAAACCTTCCTTTCCCGTTTTTTTGGTGACCATGACTTGCAGTCGGATGAAGATATATTTTCTCTTGGGTTTGTTAATTCAATGTTTGCCATGCAACTGGTATTATTTTTAGAACAAGAATTTCAAATCACTGTCGAGAACGAAGATCTGGAGTTTGATAACTTCAGGACTATAAATGCCCTGACTAATTTAGTAGAACGGAAGACAGTTTTACTAGCCTGCGATTAAGCTATTTGACGGTGTTTCTCTACCTCAAAGATGTGATGAAACTAGAATTAACTCCTCAGCAAAAAAACGCTCAGGCTGAATTTAGAGCCTTTGTAGATTCAGAGATTGTGCCTCAGGCAAATCAATACGATCAACAAGAGCGTACCCCACCAAAGCTAATTGAAAAATTAGCTCAAAAAGGATATTTGGGTGCTGTTTTACCCCAAGAATTCGGTGGCATGGGTATGGAGATGATAACCTATGGCTTACTGAACGAAGAAATTGGACGCGGGTGTTCTTCGCTGCGGAGTTTGCTAACAGTTCATTGCATGGTATCTCACACTCTTTGCAAGTGGGGGAATAAGTCTCAAAAAAACTATTGGCTTCCCAAATTAGCCTCTGGTGAAATCATCGCTGCTTTCGCTTTGAGCGAACCTAACGTAGGTAGTGATGCCAAAAGTGTGGAAACTACGGCAACACTTTCTGGAGATGCTTATGTCTTAAATGGACAAAAGAAATGGATTACTTATGGGCAAATTGCAGATGTCTTTTTAGTGTTTGCCCAATCTCAAGGAAAGCCTTCAGCTTTCTTAGTTGAAAAGAACAGCCCAGGACTTTTTATTAACCCAATTTTTGGGATGCTGGGTGTCAGGGCTTCGATGTTAGCTGAATTGCACCTGAATGACTGTCGCATTCCTCAAGAAAATCTCGTGGGAAGGCTGGGTTTCGGTTTCTCTTATGTGGCATCCTCGGCACTAGATTATGGCAGATACAGTGTAGCATGGGGCTCTGTAGGCATTGCCCAAGCTTGTTTGTCAGCTTGCATTCAGTATACGAGCGATCGCAAGCAGTTTGGCGTTTGTCTAAAAGAACATCAATTAATTCGCCAAATGATTACTAACATGATTGCTAATGTGAAAGCAGCAAGACTGCTATGCTATCAAGCTGGCTACCTCAAAGACTCTGGCGATCCTAGCTCAATTATAGAGACTTCAATTGCCAAATATTTTGCATCTACAGTTGCTTCTCAAGTCGCAAGTGATGCCGTACAAATTCATGGCGGTAATGGTTGTAGTAGCGAATATCCGGTTGAAAGGTACTTGCGAGACGCCAAAATCATGGAAATCATTGAAGGTAGCACTCAGATCCAACAAGTTACTATCGCTGAGTACGGGTATCAGGAATACCTCTCACCACCCACTAGCGCTGTCATGCTGCAAAATTTAGCAGCACGGATATAAACACATGACTAGTACTCAAATTGAATCTTCAAATAACAAAAAAGAAGACAAAAAAGCCATCAAGTGTGTCGTTTGGGATTTAGATAACACCCTATGGCATGGTGTGTTACTAGAGGATAAGCAAGTTTTCTTACAAGATGGTATATTTAATATTATTAAAACTTTAGACAGTCGCGGTATTTTGCAATCTATTGCCAGTAAAAATGATTGTGCCCTTGCCATGAACAAACTCCAAGAGTTTGGTTTGCAAGAGTATTTTCTTTATCCTCAAATAAATTGGAATTCCAAGGCTGCTTCTATTAAGGAAATCGCTAAGTTAATTAATATTGGTATAGATGTGATCGCCTTTATCGACGATCAACCATTTGAATTGGAAGAAGTCAACTTCTCCCTACCAGAAGTCTTCTGTCTCAACGCATCTGGGCTGGTGTATCTACTAAATATGCCGGAAATGAATCCGCGTTTCATTACAGAAGATTCAAAAATTAGAAGACTAATGTACATTAGTGATATAGAGCGCCAGAACGTAGAAAAAGAATTCGTTGGAACGCCAGAAGAGTTTTTAGCTACCCTTAATATGAGTTTTACCATTTCTTCGGCAAAAGAAGAGGATTTGCAGCGTGCCGAAGAATTAACAGTACGAACTAACCAATTGAATACAACTGGTTACACATACTCCTATGACGAACTCAATCACTTTCGGCAATCAGAGAGTCACAAACTGTTCATTGCCAGTTTGGATGATAAATATGGAAGTTATGGTAA
Organism: Rhizonema sp. PD37; assembly: GCA_029379215.1. Classification (GTDB taxonomy): domain Bacteria; phylum Cyanobacteriota; class Cyanobacteriia; order Cyanobacteriales; family Nostocaceae; genus Rhizonema. The sequence continues at coordinate 42,098 of JAQYWO010000015.1, read as the reverse complement.
AATTGGGTTAACTCTTATAGAGTGTCAAAAAAGCGTCTGGACTATAAAACTCCTGTTGATGTCCTGTCGCGTTATGTCCAGAGGTGTCGGCACAATTATGCTGAACCATATTATGAGTTTGGCTAAAAACAATAATGTCCGGTTATGTGCAGAATTTATGATAAATAATCGTAACCGGATGATGTATATCTCTTATAAATTTTCTGGATTTAAGGAAATTGAAAAGCGGAGTGAATTGGTAGTTTTTGAAAATGATTTAATGCGGATCCAACCCCCGCCTGAGTACGTGAAAGTACAAATTATTGATTAGAAATTTGTCGGTATCTTCTGTGTTTATAAAAATAAAAATAAAAACTTAAGATCATGGACGGAAAAAAAGAGGACATTTTAGAAAGACGATCTAAGCTTTCACTAGTAAAACAAGCGTTACTCGAAAAACGCTTGCGCGGTGAAGTTAAATCAGATTCTCAATTAGAAGTTATTCCTCGACGTTCAAACACTGGCACAGTACCTCTCTCCTTTACCCAACAACGGCTGTGGTTTCTCCACCAGTTGGAGGAGTCTAGTAGTGCTTTTTATAGCGAACCTACATTTTTACAGATGTTAGGTTCACTGAACGTAGTGGCGCTAGAGCAAAGTCTCAACGAAATTGTGCGCCGCCATGAATCTTTACGTACAACCTTTGAAACAGTAGAGGGGCAACCGATACAAGTCATTGCCCCAGGTTTAACCTTGACTCTGCCAGTAGTAAACCTATGTCATTTGCCTGAAACTGAACAGCAGGCTCAAGTTCAGAGGTTAGCAATTGAAGAGATTCAACAACCCTTCAACTTAGAGCATGCTCCTTTACTGCGCGTCAAGCTGCTACAGCTGAACGATCAAGAACATTTACTGCTGTTCATCATCCACCACATTGTCAGTGATGGTTGGTCATTGCGAGTGTTAATCCGGGAATTAGCGGATATCTACCAAGCTTTTTGTGCCGGGAAACCGTCACCATTGCCAGAACTCCCCATACAGTACGCAGATTTTGCTGTATGGCAGCATCAGTGGCTACAAGGCGAGGTCTTAAAGAAACATCTTTCTTATTGGAAGCAACAGCTTGCTGGTGCCCCTCCTATTTTAGAACTCCCCACAGATCGACCGCGCCCCCCCGTCCAAAGCTTCCGAGGGGCCACTATTACTTTTAAACTCTCACCAGAGCTAACTAGCAGGCTCAAATCTCTCAGCCAAAAGCAAGGTGTTACGCTGTTTATAACGCTACTAGCGGCGTTCCAGACACTACTGTACCGTTATAGTGGTCAGGAAGATATTTGTGTCGGCTCTCCTATTGCAAACCGCAACCGCAAGGAGACACATGGACTAATTGGCTGCTTTGTCAACACCATCGTCATGCGCACCGATCTTTCCGATAACCCAAGTTTCCTGAAGTTACTGAAGCGTGTGCAGCAGGTGGCTCAAGGTGCCTATGCCCATGAAGACCTACCCTTCAAACGGGTAGTAGAAGAACTTCAGCTAGAGAGAAACCTGAGCTACCAGCCACTATTCCAAGTGATGTTTGTCTTACAAAACAGCACCAAAGAGGATCTGGTACTGCCTGGATTGAGCCTAAAGCAACTGTTGATCGACACCGGAACCGCTAAGTTTGATTTTGGCTTGTACATTGAGGATGCGGAGCCGGAACTGATAGGTTGGTGGGAATACAATACCGATTTATTCGACACCGTCACCATAACTAGGATGTTGGAGCATTTTCAGATTTTACTAGAAGGCATTGTCGCCAATCCCCAAGAACATCTTGCACAATTACCATTACTTAGTGTTGCCGGAAAACATCAGTTGTTAGTAGAGTGGAATAATACGCAAGCAGAGTATCCCCAAGACCAGTGTTTTGCACAGTTATTTGAAGCACAGGTGGCAAGAACACCAAATGCAGTGGCAGTGGTCTTTGAAAACCAACAACTGACTTACGCGCAACTAAACTCTCGTGCCAATCGTTGGGCAAGGCAACTAGTGGACTTGGGAGTCAAAGCCGAAACAATTGTGGCACTGGTGTGCGATCGCAACATAGATTTTTTAACAGCAATGCTGGCAGTGTTCAAGGCAGGAGGGGCATACCTGCCAATGAACCCGCATCATCCAGTAGAGCGATGGCGTCAAGTGTTAGAACAAATACAAGTAACAGTAGTATTAACGGCACGCGAGTTTGAACCATCTGTTTATCAAGCCCTCGCTCACCAACAACAAAAATCTGTAGTGTTATTAATTGAACAGATAGTAGCACAACAGTACAGTGAACAGAACCTACCCAAACGCTGCCAACCAGAGAACCTAGCATACGTGATTTTCACCTCTGGTTCCACAGGAAAGCCAAAAGGGGCAATGCTGGAACATCAAGGGATGTTAAATCATTTGTTTGCCAAGCTCCAAGATTTGCACTTGAGTGCCAGCGATGTAGTGGCGCAAACTGCTTCACAAAGTTTTGACATTAGCATCTGGCAATTTTTAGTAGCACTGCTGGTGGGTGGACAAGTTGAGATCATCAACAGCGAAATTGCTGCTAACCCCACCCAACTGCTGACACTGGTAGAAACTCAGAAAATATCGATTTTGGAGATAGTACCGTCATTGTTACGCATGATGCTCCAACAGTTGGAATTAGATAGTGCAACAATGGAATTATCCCAGTTGCGATGGTTGCTGCTGACAGGTGAGGCATTAGCACCACAGTTATGTCGTCAATGGTTAGAACACTATCCAACGATCCCATTGTTAAATGCTTATGGACCAACAGAGTGTAGTGATGATGTCACCCACTATCCCATCTGTGTTCCACCACCGCCAGAGATGCTCAACCTGCCCATCGGTCGCCCAGTGTCAAATACACAGTTATATGTCCTTGATAGGCAACTGCAACCAGTACCAATTGGGGTAACAGGAGAACTGTATGTTGGTGGAGTAGGTGTGGGACGCGGTTATGTAAATAACCCCCAACAGACACAGCAAGTATTTCTTCCTGATCCCTTTGCCCAAAAACCGGGTTGCCGTCTGTACAAAACTGGAGATCTAGCACGCTATTTATCCAATGGAGAGATTGAGTACATTGGACGTATTGACCACCAGGTTAAAGTCCGTGGTTTCCGTATTGAACTTGGAGAGATTGAGGCACTTCTAAGCAAACACCCAGCAGTGCAGGAAGTTATAGTCTTAGCGCGAGAAGATCAACCGGGCGACAAACGTCTGGTAGCTTATATCGTCAGTAAACAGGAACAGGCTCCTACAAATAGCGACCTGCACGGCTTCGTGAAAGCAAAACTACCAGAATATATGGTGCCCTCAGCTTTTGTGTTGCTAAAGTCCCTGCCCCTAACTCCTAACGGTAAGCTAGATCGTCGTGCCTTGCCCACCCCTGACACGGCAAGACCAGAACTAGAAACAGTCTACACAGCACCCCGCACTGCTGCTGAAGAAGTACTAGTTAAGGTCTGGGCGCAGGTACTTGGTTTAAAACAGGTGGGTATCTACGACAATTTCTTTGAGGTAGGTGGGGATTCAATCCTTAGCATTCAGGCGATCGCTAGAGCGAGACAGGCTGGTCTGCAATTAACCCCTAAGCAGATGTTTGAACACCAGACCATTGCCGAATTAGCACCGATAGCTGATACTACATTAGTTATTCGGGCGGAACAGGGATCGATAACTGGTTCAGTGCCCTTAACACCCATCCAACGATGGTTCTTTGAAGAAAAATTTTCTGATCAACACCACTGGAATCAAGCTGTAATGCTGGAAGTGCGGCAAGCGATCAACGAAACACTATTAGAGTCGGCACTACAGCAATTGTTCGTACATTACGACACTCTACGCCTTCGCTACCTACAAAAAAATTCCGACTGGGAGCAGGTTTATGCTAGCTCAAACGAGTTGGTATCGTTTACGCGCCTAGATTTGTCGGCACTCTCACCAGAGTTGCAAGCAGCCGCTATTGAAGCCACAAACGAGCAACTACAGTCAAGCTTAAACCTGTCCGAAGGACCATTGATGTGGGTAGCTCTATATCACTTGCATCCGCAAAAGCCCAGTCTGATGCTGATGTTCATCCACCACCTAATAATTGATGGCGTTTCTTGGCGAATTTTGTTGGAGGCTCTGCATACAGCTTACCAACAGCTTAGTCAGGGTGAGGAAATAAAACTTCCCCTCAAAACCACTTCTTTCAAACGTTGGGCGCAACGACTCCAAGAGTACGCACCCTCAAAAGAGTTACGGCAAGAACAACCATACTGGCTTGCCCCATCCCGAAAACACATTTCCCCCTTGCCAATAGACAAACCTAAGGGCGATAATACCGTGGCTTCCAGCCGTATTGTTTCAGTTGCCCTCAGCGCGGAAGAAACTCAAGCTTTGCTGCATCAAGCGCCACAAGTCTATCGCACCCAAATCAATGATCTATTGCTTACCGCCGTGGTACAAGCTTTTGCCCAGTGGACAGGAGAGCGAAAGCTATTGATTGACCTGGAGGGGCATGGGCGAGAAGACATTTTTGAAGATGTGGATCTCTCGCTCACCGTGGGTTGGTTTACTACCATATTCCCCACAGTCTTAGATATAGGTGAGGCAAGGCATCCGGAAGAAGCTTTGAAATCTATCAAAGAGCAACTGCGCCAAATTCCTAATCAGGGTCTTGGTTATGGCGTACTGCGCTACATGAACCAAGACACAGAAATAGTCAACCAACTAAGATCGCTTCCTCAAGCAGATATTCTTTTCAACTACTTAGGTCAGTTGGATCGAATTATCCCTGAAGATTCTATGTTTAAACTGTCCCAGTCAATTCCTGGCCTCAGCCGCAGTCTAAAAGGAAATATGCCCCGTCTGTTTGAGTGCAACGTGTTTATTATGGGTGGTCGCCTACAACTGGATTTGGCTTACAGCAAGAACATGTATCAAGATACAACAATTCAAAGTTTGGCTCAAAGTTTTCTGGAGACGCTGCAATCACTCATTGCGTACTGTCAATCTCCAGAAGCAGGAGGCTTCACGCCTTCTGACTTCCCCGATGTCGAACTAAGCCAGGAAAAACTAGACAAAGCTCTTGCAGAAATAGACTTTTCTTGACCGGAGGATAAAATGACCAAGAAAAACATTGAAACTATTTATCCTCTTTCAGCATCACAGCAAGGTATGCTCTTCGAGACGCTGTCTGCTCCAGAGTCAGGCATCCATATTGAGCAGTTGACTGGTGTTTTTAAGGGGAATTTAGATATTTCTGCCTTTGAGCGAGCATGGCAGCGGGTTATAGACCGCCACTCAATTTTGAGAACATGCTTCATCTGGAAAGAACAGGACGAGCCTCTTCAGGTGGTGCTTCGGCAGGTGAACGTACCGTTAGAGCAACTAAACTGGCGTCAGCTTTCATCATCTGAGGTGGAAGAGCAACTAATAGTTTTTCTTCAGGCAGAGCGTCATCTGGCTATCAATCTTTCCAAAGCACCGCTGATTCGCCTAGTTCTTGTCCATTTGGGTGAAGAAAATTATCAATTTATTTGTACTTATCATCATATTTTGATGGATGGATGGTCTGTCTCTTCGATATTTCAAGAATTCTTTGCGTTTTACGAAGCGTTCCGTCGAGGACAAGACCTACATTTAGAAAAACCCCGTCCCTACAGAGACTACATTGCTTGGCTGAAAAAACAAGATTTGTCTAAAGCAAAAGCATTTTGGTACAAAACTCTACGGGGTTTTACCAAACCAACCTCATTGGGAACGACAATAGAGTCGGTAAATATCTCTAACCCAGAACAGCTTTACGGGGAACAGAAAGTTTACTTGCCAGCGCCTGCTACAGCTACTTTGCAATCTTTAGCAAAGCAGTATCGCCTAACCCTAAATACGCTTATTCAGGGAGTTTGGGCATTGGTTTTGAGTCGCTATAGCAATGAAGTTGATGTCGTCTTTGGCATCACCGTCTCTGGTCGTCCGTCAGACCTAGAGGGGGTTGAATCGATGACTGGACTGTTCATCAATAGCTTACCTATACGGGTAAAGGTTTCCCTGAGAGCATCTTTCTGGTTTTGGCTCAAAGACATCCAAATCTATAATGTAGAGCTACAGCAGTATGAATATAGCCCTACTGGTCAAATTCATCAATGGAGTGAAGTCCCAGCAGCGTTGCCTTTCTATGAAAGCCTTCTTGTTTTCGAGAACTTTCCGGATATATCAAGGCAGCAATCATCAGATCTAAGTATCAATATCAGTCAGACTCGTTTTGAAGGGGCACAAACTAAATATGCCCTGACGTTACTCGTAGTTCCTGGTTCAGAACTCAGATTTGATATTATTTACGATAGACGCCGCTTTGATAGCGCTGACATTACGTCCATTCAAGAACATTTCCTCATCTTACTGAAAAGCATAGTCGCAGAGCCAGAACAACAGATTGCAACACTTCTCAATAGAATTCCAATCAGTCAAATTCCGAAAATTCGGTTGCTGCCGAAACAAGATCTACTCAATTCTGGTCGTGCCTTTGTAGCACCGCGTAATCCCGTTGAGAAAGTGCTAACGGGCATCTGGAAGCAAATTCTTGGTGTTGATCAAGTAGGAGTTGACAACAACTTCTTTGAGCTAGGTGGGCATTCCTTACTTGCGACCCAAGTTATGTCCCGCATCCGCGATACTTTCCAACTTGAACTACCTCTGCGTCACTTATTTGAATCACCTACTATAGCTGGCTTAGCTAAGCGGATTGAGACAGTGATGAAACTGGAACAGAGGCTAAAATCCCCTCCCATTGTACGTGTTTCCCGAGATAGCAATTTACCACTGTCTTTTGCTCAAGCTAGATTGTGGTTGCTGGAGCAACTATACCCTGGCAGCTTAACCTACAATGATCTATCTGGCTTACGCCTCGTTGGTTTCCTAAATTTAGCTGCGCTGGAGCAAAGCCTGGGAGAAATAATCCGTCGTCACGAAGCGTTGCGTACTACTTTCCATATGGTAGATGGACAACCATTTCAGGTGATTGCCCCAAGCCTAACTGTAAAACTACCAGTAGTAGACTTGCGGGAGTTACCAGAAGCACAGCAAAAAGCTCTTGTTCAACAACTTATTACAGAAGAATCACAACGCTGTTTTGACCTCATCCAAGGTCCGTTACTAAGATGTACTCTCCTACGGATCCACGAGGAAGAGCATATAGTTTTGTTCACAATCCACCACATTATCTCAGACGGCTGGTCAATGGGTGTGTTAGTTCAAGAATTAGGAGTACTGTACGAAGTCTTCTGTGCCGGAAAACCCTCCTCACTTCCAGAACTACCCATCCAATATGCAGACTTTGCTGTGTGGCAACGACAGTGGATACAGGGTGAGGTATTGGAAGCTCAACTTGCTTACTGGAAAAAACAATTGGGGAACAATCTACCTGTACTCCAACTACCTACAACTCGTCCACGTGCAGAAGTTAAAACCAGCCCTTGTGCTACTCAATCCTTCGTCATTTCCTTAAAAGAGTTTAAAGCACTGCAAATACTCTCGCGCCAAGAGGGTGTCACCTTATTCATGACTTTGCTAGCAGGTTTTCAGGTGTTACTGCAACGCTACACAAATCAGGATGACATTGTTGTTGGCACCGATGTTGCTAACCGTAATCGAGCCGAAATAGAACCATTAATTGGTTTTTTTGTCAATCTGCTGGTCTTACGCACCGACCTTTCTGGTAACCCCAGTTTTCAGGAATTGCTCAAACGAGTGCGCTCTTGTACATTAGGAGCTTATGCTCATCAAGATTTGCCCTTTGATCAATTAGTTAAGGCTTTACAACCTGATCGGAATTTAAGCAACACGGCACCACTATTTCAGGTATTATTTGTACTCCAGAATGCCCCCATGCCACCCTTAGAATTACCTGGACTAACATTAAGCTTATTAGAATTTGAAAACAAAATAGCAAGGTTTGATGTAGCGCTATTTCTGACAGAAACAGAGCAGGGTATCTTAGGCAAGTGGCAGTATAATTCTGATCTTTTTGATGCCACCACTATTACTCGTATGACCGACAACTTCCAGAAGCTACTCAACAGCATTGTGTCCCAACCTGATGTGCGAATCAGTAATTTAGAAATGCTGACTGACGCCGAAAGAGAACAACAGGCTTTACAAAAGAGAGACCGCAAAGCGTTCAAGCAAGAAAAATTTATTAGCGTTGCTCCCAAATCAGTAATTTTATCACAAGAAAGGTTAATCAAGACTAATTATCTTCAGCCAAGGCAAACATTTCCTCTTGTAATTCAGCCGGATGCTGATGAGATTGATTTTATAGCTTGGACAAAAAATAACCAAAAATTTCTAGAGACAGAATTGTTGAAACATGGAACGATTCTATTTCGAGGTTTTCATGTAAATTCTGTTTCAGAATTTGAAAGTGTTGCCCAGGCAATTTGTCCAGACTTATTCGGTGAGTATGGCGACTTACCTCGTGCTGAAGAAAGCGGTAAAGTTTATGGTTCAACTCCTTACCCAAACAATACAGCTATCCTCTTCCACAATGAAAGCTCTCACTTACATCAGTTTCCTTTAAAAATTTGGTTTTTCTGTGTACAACCTGCTGAACAAGGTGGAGAAACACCAATTGTAGACTGTCGAAAAGCTTATCAACTCCTCAATCCCAAACTAAGAGAACGATTGACAGAAAAACAATTAATGTATACTCGTCATTATACTGATGGTCTAGATGTAAGCTGGCAAGATTTCTTTCGCACCAATGACAAATCTATAGTAGAAAAATATTGTCGTCAGGCTGGAATCGATTGTGAATGGTATGATAATAATAGTTTATTAACCCGTCAAGTTCGTCCAGCGGTTGCAGTACATACTAACACTGGTGAAAAAGTCTTTTTCAATCAAATACAGTTACACCATATCTCGTATTTAGATGCAGAAGTTCGAGCATCTCTGTTGTCTTTATTTGAAGAGGAAAAGTTGCCACGTAATGTGTATTACGGTGACAAAACTCCTATAGAAGACTCAGTTATTACAGAAATTAATGAAGTTTATCAGCAGTCAAAGACAAGCTTTCCTTGGCAGAAAGGAGACATTTTGATGTTAGATAATATGCTTGCTGCACACGGACGCTACCCTTATGAAGGAAAACGCAAAATCGTGGTCGCAATGGGAGAAATGATTCAAAGCCAAGATATTGTACTTGGTGGAAAGAAAGGAGGCAAAAAATGATAGCTTATACTACTGTCAAAGGTAAATATATGCGTTTTTATAAAGAAACGCTCTTACTCCTTAATTTTAAATTAAGATATGACGAAAACAAGAATTTAATCAGTCGATGTTACTAAAAATGATCAGTTCACAAAAAAAAAGTTTACAAGATATAGACATTAATTCAAGCAGAGATGGAATTTTAACGACTGTTGGCAATACGCCTTTGGTCAATTTAAAAAGAGTTTTTAAAGATATTAAATTTCAACTTTATGCTAAGTTGGAAATGTTTAATCCGGGAGGAAGTATCAAAGATCGTCCAGCTTTGAATATTCTGCAACAAGCACTTCAAAAAGGAGACATTCAACCCGGAACAACAGTTATTGAGTCCAGCTCAGGAAATTTAGGTATCGGGTTAGCGCAAGCAAGTGCATTTTTTGGTTTACGTTTTATATGCGTAGTCGATTCCAAAACAACTCAACAAAATATTAAGATTCTTAAAGCATATGGGGCAGAGGTCGAACTTGTGACAGAACCAGATCCAGTCACAGGCGATTTTTTAACAGCACGCATTAACCAAGTAAGATCTCTGCTTGCTTCAATTCCCAACAGCTTTTGGTGTAACCAGTATGCTAACTTAAATAATGCACGCGCTCACTATCAGACAGTAGATGAGATTGTCAAAGCCCTTAACGGAAAACTTGACTATTTATTCTGTGCCACTGGTAGCTGTGGAACTCTGCGTGGCTGCTGTGAATATTTAAGAAGTAACAATATGAACACCAAAATTATTGCTGTTGATGCAAAAGGAAGCGTAATTTTTGGTGATCAACGAGGAAAAAGGCTTATTCCAGGGCACGGTGCGGGGCAAGTGCCGAAATTATTCCAACCTGGGCTAGAGGATGAATACGTACATATATCTGATTGGGACTGTATTATTGGCTGCCGCATTTTGCTTCGTCAAGAGGCAATATTAGCCGGAGGTTCATCAGGGGGAGTCATAAGCGCAATTGCAAAAAAAGCGAAAGAAATACCCAATAATTCAACTTGCGTTGCCATTCTCTGCGACAGTGGTGATCGCTACCTGGACACAGTTTATTCAGACAGTTGGGTAAAAGAACACTTTGGAAAAGTTACTACAATGGAAAAGATTGATTATGAAATGCAATGACATAATGTTGTTAAAAGGCAATGAAATTATTAGTTTATTCAAAGGACGCGAGCAAAAAATATTACAAACAATAAAATTAGCTTATAAAATATATGCAAAAGGTGATTGCAATTTACCCCATTCTAGCTTTTTACGTTTCCCAAACAATGAAACAGATAGAATTATTGCTTTACCAGCTTACTTGGGTGAAGATTTCAACACAGCAGGCCTCAAATGGATTGCTTCTTTTCCTGGTAATTTAGCTGTGGGTATAGAGCGTGCTTCTGCTGTTTTAATACTAAATTCGGTACAAAATGGTCGCCCGCAAGCTGTTCTAGAAAGTTCTGTCATTAGTGCCAAACGTACTGCTGCTAGTGCTGCAATTGCCGCTTGTTCTTTACAAGGCGAGCAGTTGATAGATACAATCGGGTTAATTGGTTGTGGCTTGATTAATTTTGAAACAATTCGCTTTCTCTCAGCAGCTATCCCGACAATAAAAACTTTATTCATTTATGATTTAATTTTGGAAAGAGCAGATCAATTCAAGTATAAATGCCAGCAAATCTTAGAAGGTATAGAAATAGTGATTGTTGAAAAAACAAATAATGTTTTAAAAAATGCATCTGTAATTTCCTTTGCAACAACCGCAAGCATACCACATATATTTGATATTTACGAATGCCATCCAGGTAGTATTATTTTGCACACTTCCCTCAGAGACTTATCACCGGAAATTATCTTATCGGCTGATAACATCGTTGATGACGTAGACCATGTTTGTCGCGCTCAAACATCTATTCACCTTGCCGAGCAGCAAACTTGTAACAGAGATTTTATTAGATGCACTCTTGGTGACTTGCTTAATGGCACAGCACCACAAAAGCAAGATAACAAAATTACCATATTTAGTCCTTTTGGGCTTGGCATACTTGACATTGCTGTAGGGCAGTTAGCCTATGAATTAGCTCTTCAAGAAAATCGAGGAACCATACTTGAATCTTTCTTTCCAACTTCTTGGTTACAACGCGAAGAAGCCTGGGTAAGCGCATAAGCTAATTTTGCTGAAATCTATTAACGAACTAACAAAGGTGGAAGTTATTGCTTTATGTCCTTAGAAACCCGCTATTCTCAGTACGATACTTTGGCTTTTCTTTATAGTGGCTTAGAGAGCAGCAAAGTTTCTCTGATGTTGTTAGAAAAATTTATCCTACAAGATATTCCCAATGAATCACACATTTTAGACCTTTGTTGTGGTACAGGAGAATTGGTACAACTACTGCTAGAAAAGGGATATCAAGTAACTGGACTTGATGGCTCTGAGGAGATGTTGCACTATGCACGTGAGAATGCACCTGATGCTGAATTTATCTTGGATGACTCACGCTTTTTTAAGCTGCCGCCTATCTTTCATGCAGTTGTTTCGGCAAATAATTCCCTCAGCTATGTTACGAGTCTTGAGGAATTGATCAGCGTCTTCCACAACGTGTATGCGGCACTACAGTCAAACGGGTGGTTTGCGTTCGACTTAAATCAGGAAGAACGGTATGAGACAGATGAGCCAACGTCGACGAGTGATTTCACAGATGATTATGCCATGATTGATTGTTTTAGCTATGATCCTGAAGAAAAAATAGCTAAAAGCAACTTAGTCATGTTCCGATTGATAAATGGAGAGTGGCAGCGTTCAAACTTAACTTTTATACAAAAAGCTTATTTTACAGCGGAAGTTCAGTCTGCTCTAGAAAAAGTAGGCTTCACGGAAATTAGTATCTATGATGCAGGACGTAATTTGGGAGTACCTCAAATGGAGGGGAGGACGGTATATTTTTGTCGTAAGTTATAGATAGGTAAGTAGTCATACAAAATTAAATATACAATGTCATCGCGAATGGAACGAAGCGAAATGATGCAATTGCATGGGTTTGGGATTACTTCAATTCGTTCGCAATCACATAAATATTTTTGTATAAGTACTTAAATTTAAAAGGTAAGTTCAAAGATTATACATTTAAGAAGAAAGTGGTTTTAATACTATCACCATCAACAATAAAAGATGCTAGAAAAATTGAGTAAACATATAAAGAATCAAACGATTGAGGGCTTTCAACTTTCTCCTCAACAAAAGCGCCTTTGGTTACTACAGCAAGATAATTCAACTTATTGTGCCCAATTTGCACTTCTCATCGAAGGAAATCTTAAACCAGAGCTTTTAAAAACCGCGTTACAACAAGTTATAAATCGACATGGAATTCTCAGGACAAGCTTTCATCGCTTGTCAAGTGTCAAAGTTCCGGTCATGGTCATAGCAGAAAGTAGTGTTGTGTTGTGGAACGAAATAAATCTGATTGATTGTGAACCAAAGGAACAAGAAGCTCAAATTGAGGCTACTTTTCAACAACAGAAACGTCAACATTTCAACTTTGATCAAGATCCAGTGTTACATTCCTCTCTATTGAGGCTGTCACTACACAAATATATTTTAATAATCAGCTTACCTTCCCTTTGTGCCGATATCTGGACACTCAAAAATTTGATAAATGAAATCAGCTATCTATATTCAGCAGGCAAGCAAGCTGAAGCAGTATCACAGGAAGTTGTACAATACCTGCAATTTTCAGAATGGCAGAATCAATTACTTGAAGACGAAGATGCAGAGGAGGCTAATAAATACTGGCAAGAGCAAAGGCTTCCTTCTCAAGCTACATTAAGATTGCCTTTTGAAAGGCAACCTGCAAAACAATCAGAATTTCAGCCTGACTGCTTTCGATTAGCGATCGCTCCTGAACTAACTGCCAAAATTGAAACTTTAGCTCAAAAAGATAATATTTCCACTGCTGTTATTTTACTAGCTTGCTGGCAAGTACTAATTTGGCGACTTACAGAACAGCCAGATATCGTCATTGGTATGGCTGCGGCTCGCAGAGATTATGAAAAACTACAAAGTTTACTAGGACTGGTTGCTACCTGGCTACCAATAAAAAGCCATTTGACACCAGATTTATGCTTCATAGAACTCTTAAAAATAGGTGAAAAAACTATAGAATCTGGTTCAGAATGGCAGGATTATTTTGTTCCTGAACCAATAGAAAAGAATAATACACTAGCCTTTCCCATTGGTTTTGAGTTTGAGCAACTACTAGAACAAATCATTGCTACAGGCGTTTCATTTTATCTTGAAAAATATTACAGTTGTATTGAACCGTTTAAAGTAAAACTTACTTGTACTCTACGCGAAAATTTGCTGATAACAGAATTTTACTATGATGTCAACTATTTTTCGGGTGATATTATTGAGCTTATAGCTGGACAGTTTCAAACTTTATTAACTAGTGCAATTGCAAATCCAGAAGATAAAATCAGTCAATTAGAGATTCTCAGCAAGAGTGATCGTCAACAATTACTTGTTAAATTCAACAACACGCATATTAATTATCCACAAGACAAATGTATTCACCAACGATTTGAAGAACAAGCAAAGAAAACACCAAATAACATTGCCGTCATATTTGAAAACCAACAGCTAACTTATACAGAACTTAACCAGAAAGCTAACAAAATAGCTCACTACTTGCAAACGCTGGGAGTTAAGCCGGAAGTTTTAGTTGGGCTTTGCGTAGAGCGATCGCTGGAAATGATTATTGGACTTTTGGGCATCCTCAAAGCTGGTGGAGCATACTTACCGCTAGATCCAGCATTACCAAAGGATAATCTTGCCTTCCGATTACAGGATGCCCAAGTACCACTGCTGTTAACACAACAGCAATTAGTGAATGCTCTGCCAACAGATACATCGCAGATAGTCTGCTTAGATACAGATTGGAATATTATTGCTCAGCACAGTGATGAAAATCCCAATAGTAAAGTTACAGTAGACAATTTGGTCTATGTATTGTTCACATCTGGCTCAACTGGTAGACCGAAGGGAGTAGCGATTGAACATCGACAACTGCTGAACTACCTCAACGGAATCATAGATAGGTTGAATTTATCAACAACAACCAACTTCGCCACTGTTTCTACCTTAGCAGCAGATTTAGGTAACACTGTTATATTTTCTTCTATTTGTACTGGAGGGAGTCTGCATGTGTTGTCTGCTGAGTGTGTTACGGACTCAACAGCCCTAGCAAAATACTGCCACGAACATCCCATTGACTGTCTCAAAATTGTACCTTCCCACCTTGCCACTCTCCTCGCATCTGCACAATCTGAGCCCATTTTACCACGCCAGCAACTGATTCTTGGTGGTGAAGCAGCAAGTTGGGAATTGATTGAGCAGATTCACGTCTCTGCGCCAAACTGTCTCATCTTCAATCACTACGGTCCCACAGAAGCGACCGTAGGGGTGACAACTTTCGCGGTTAGAGATGAACAAGCTAATTATAGTTCACAGACAGTTCCACTTGGTCGTCCACTTGCTAATACGCAAATTTATTTGCTTGATGAGCAACTGCAACCCGTGCCCATTGGCGTGACAGGTGAATTATACATTGGCGGTGCTTCTTTAGCTCGCGGGTATCTCAAACGGTCTGAGCTAACAGCCGAACGGTTCATTCCCAACCCCTTTGCAAACAAAGAACTCATTGCATCTGTGTCAGGATCGCGTTTATATAAAACTGGTGATCGGGCACGCTACTTAAGCGACGGCAAAATTGAGTTTCTTGGACGCGTAGATCATCAGGTCAAAGTCAGGGGTTTCCGTATTGAGATAGGAGAAATTGAGAGCATATTATGTCAACACCCGGAAGTACAACAGGCTGTAGTTAAAGCTTGGGAAAAACAGTTGAGTAACCAGTACTTGGTAGGTTATATTGTTCCTAAGCACAAACAAACACTTAGTGTTAGTGAACTACTCAAATTCCTAAGACAGAAGCTGCCGGAATACATGGTGCCCTCAACTTTCGTGATGTTGAAGGCTCTACCACTTACGCTTAATGGAAAAGTCAACCGCAACGCGCTACCAGAACCAGACGATCATCGTCCAGAATTAGAAGCAACTTATGAACCACCTCGAACTGAAGTAGAGCAAACCATCGCTAATATTTGGCAGCAGATGCTTCATGTTGAAAAGGTGGGCATTCATGATAATTTCTTCGACCTTGGTGGTCATTCATTACTTCTTGTTCAAATTCATGCCAAATTGCGAGAAGTTTTAAATACAAATATAGCAATAGTTAATTTTTTTGAATATCCAACTATAAACTCATTGGCGAAATATTTAATACAAGAACAAACTGAAACATCTTCTTTTGAGGAAAGCGAGCAACGGGCTGAAAGTCGCATTGCTTCAAGGCAGTCAAGAATACAATCTCGGTAAAATTATCTCAGCAATTAGACGTATTGCAAAATGACTATACAATCACCTTTTACCTTCTTCAACATTATTGGATTTATTTTTACCACAATTACGTTGAGTATTGTCACAAGTTTAGTTATCTACTTGCTTAAGAGGATGTGGTACCAGAAAAAAAGTAAGTTGGTATGGACGCCAATTTCTTCTGTTGATCGTCGCAATAACCTTTCGTATGAGGAGTTTGTTAGTGAATACGCATCTATTGGAAAGCCTGTAATTATCACTGACGCCATCAAAGACTGGAAAGCTTCAACAAAATGGACTGTGGATTTCTTTAGGTCAGAGTACGGATCAGCCGTGGGTCAAGTGTTTGACTGTGCGACTCAAACTACATCTGTTACGACTATTGCTGATTACTTAGATTACATGACTCTCGAAGAACGTGATAAATTGCTCTGCTTGGAACGCTTGGTGATTCGGTATCATCCTGAGCTTCAAGAAGACTACAACGTTCCAATGTACTTTCAGGATGTCTTTGGGAGGATACCACAAGAGATTCGCACAAAATACGCTTATGATAAAGGTCATATTCTTATAGGTCATAAAGATACATCGATAGGTCTTCACTGTGATTCCGGTCATTTTAGTGCCTGGATAGCAGTGATTTCTGGGAAAAAGCGAGTTGTCTTGCTCTCACCGGATCAACAAGATTTTTTGTACGATGGAGAAGTTGATGCCTTCAACCCGGATCTAGAAAAGTTCCCACTGTACGCGAATGCCAAACCAATAGAATGTACACTAAACGAAGGAGAAATCATCAATATCCCGCCAGACTGGTGGCATCATGTAAAAAATACTGAAGACAGTATCACTTTGCAACACAACTGGGCAGATAAATGGAACTCAGAAGTAGTTTTCCAAAGTTATTTTGAGGAGAATCTAAAATATCATCTTATACCATTGATGATAGATTTTCCGTGGCTGGGCAAGGCTCTATTTACTATTGGTTTGATCTAACGATTGGTAATGTAGCTCTACTTCTCTTAGATATTTGACTAGGGCATCCTCAAATCTGGTGGAGCATACTTACCGCTAGATCCAGCATTACCAAAGGAGAATCTTGCCTTCCGATTATAGGATGCCCAAGTACCGCTGCTATTAATCCCATTGTTTGAGGAAAGCGATCAATGGGCTGAAAGTCTCATTGCTTCAAGGCAGTCAAGAGCGCAATCTAGGTAAAATTATCTGACAAAAAACATAATTTAGGATGAATACCTAAATAACGATCAGTGCAAATCATCAAGTCATCAAGAATGAAATTGTAATGAATAGCCTAGAAATACAAAATCAAATAGGCGATTTAGATATAGCGGTTATCGGTATGTCTGGACGGTTTCCTAAAGCCAGAAATCTTGATGCTTTTTGGCAAAATTTACGCTCAGGGAGTGAATCAATTTCATTTTTTTCAAATCAAGAACTGGAGTCTGTAGGCATAGAGCTATCTTTACTGAGTGATCCCAATTATGTAAAAGCAAATGCTGTCTTGGAAGATATAGAATTATTCGACGCTTCATTTTTTGATTACTCTCCCAGAACAGCAGAAATTATGGATCCACAGCACCGCCTCTTTTTGGAAACTGCCTGGGAGGCTCTTGAAAATGCTGGCTATGATTCTAAAACTAATGAAGGTCGAATAAGTATTTACGGTAGTGCCAGTATTAGCTCCTACTTTTTATTCAATCTTTTTTCCAACACCGAACTAGTAAAATTAGTCGGTCTTGACCAAATTAGGCATAACAATCGTACAGATAACCTGACTACACGAGTCGCTTATAAGTTAGATCTTAAGGGATCAGCTATCACTGTTCAAACTGGATGTTCTAGCTCATTAGTTGCCGTTCACTTAGCCTGCCAAAGCTTGATAGATCGTGAATGTGATATGGCTTTGGCAGGTGGAGTTTCTGTAACAGGAATGCAAAAAACTGGCTATTTTTATCAAGAGGGGGGAATTTTGTCTCCCGACGGACACTGTCGCGCCTTTGATGCCCAGGCAAAAGGAACTGTAGGTGGTAATGGTGTAGGCATAGTCATTTTAAAGCGACTAGCAGATGCGATCGCGGATGGAGATAGTATTCATGCTGTTATTAAAGGTTCAGCTATTAATAATGATGGTTCTTCAAAAATTGGTTATACAGCTCCGAGTATCAATGGTCAAGCAAAGGTGATTGCTGAGGCTCTTGCGATCGCCAGGGTTGAACCTGAGACAATCAGCTATGTAGAGACTCATGGCACTGGAACAGTTTTAGGAGATCCTATTGAAATTGCCGCACTCACCAAATCTTTTCGCGCCAAAACTAAAAAGAAGGATTTCTGCGCCATTGGTTCAGTAAAAACCAACATCGGACACCTAGATACTGCTGCTGGTGCTGCTAGTTTAATCAAAACAATTCTTGCGCTCAAACACAAACAGATACCACCTAGCTTACACTTTCAAGAGCCGAATTCCGAGATTGATTTTGCTAACAGCCCCTTTTATGTTAATAATAAACTTTCAGAATGGAAATCAAACGGATACCCTAGACGTGCAGGAGTTAGTTCCTTTGGCATTGGTGGTACTAATGCCCATGTGATTCTTGAGGAAACTCCAGACATTGAAGCATCTAGTCCTGGGCGGACATATAAATTGTTGGTACTCTCCGCAAAAACTAGTTCAGCACTAGAGACTGCTACTGCAAATCTAGTCAAGCACTTACAGCAGCATTCTGAAATCAACTTGGCAGATGTCGCTTACACTCTTGGTGTGGGTCGTCGAGCTTTTGACCATCGTCGAATGTTGGTTTGTCAAGATATTGACGATACAGTCAAAATTTTAGAAACAATAGACCCACAACGAGTTTTCACCCATTTCTCCGAACCTAG
The DNA here is from genome assembly GCA_029379215.1 of Rhizonema sp. PD37. Lineage (GTDB taxonomy): Bacteria > Cyanobacteriota > Cyanobacteriia > Cyanobacteriales > Nostocaceae > Rhizonema. The sequence goes on along the minus strand of JAQYWO010000015.1, from coordinate 23,523 downwards.
TGAGCAAGAAGTTGTATTTATGTTTCCAGGTCAGGGGTCTCAGTATGTAGAGATGGGTCGAGAGTTGTACCATACTGAGCCAATTTTTCAGAAACAAGTTGATTATTGCTGTAAAATACTTATACCCATATTAGGGTTTGACTTACGCACTATTTTGTATCCAAGCGAAGAATCGGCAACATTAGCAGCACAACAGTTAACACGAACTCATATTACTCAGCCAGCACTTTTTGTTGTTGAATACGCTTTGGCAAAGTTATGGATGGCTTGGGGAGTGCGTCCCTCTGCAATGATTGGTCATAGCATTGGGGAGTATGTTGCAGCTTGCTTGGCTGGCGTTTTTTCTCTGGAAGATGCTTTGGTGCTGGTAGTTGCCCGTGGACAACTGATGCAGCAAATGCCTGCTGGTGACATGCTAGTTGTACCCCTAAGTGCGAAAGAAGTGCAATCAATGCTTGGTGAAGAACTTGCCCTAGCTGCAATCAACGGACCATCTGTGTGCGTGGTTTCCGGACCAAGGTCAGCAATTGATGAGTTGCACAACAGGTTGACTAAAGAGGGGGTTGATTGTCGTCGTGTACATACATCAGGTGCCTTTCATTCTCAAATGATGGAGCCCATCATTGAGCCGTTCCTAGCACAGGTAAGAAAAATCAACTTAAAGGCTCCGCAAATTCCTTTTGTGTCCAACGTGACTGGTACTTGGATTACTAGAGTTGAGGCAACCGACTCAAGCTATTGGGCAAGGCATTTACGGCAAACAGTGCGCTTTGCTGAAGGAATTGCTGAGTTAATGCAACAGCCGAGGCGGATTCTGTTAGAAGTTGGGCCTGGGCGGACGTTAAGTACATTAGCTAGACGACATCCAAATAAAGTAGCTGAGCAAGTTATATTAACTTCGTTACGCCATCCACAAGAATCCGGCTCAGATGTAGAGTTTTTGTTAAACATATTAGGTCAGCTATGGCTTACTGGGGTAGAGGTAGATTGGTTGGGATTATATACTCATGAGCAGCGTCATCGCTTGCCTTTGCCGACGTATCCCTTCGAGCGTCAACGTTGCTGGATTGAACTCAAGAAACAAACAAACGCTGTTACGACGGATGTAGAGACTCATTTTGCAAGCTCTCTACGCAAAGATCCAGACATGGCAAACTGGTTCTACATTCCATCTTGGAAACGCTCCCCAATATCCATTAATCAAATTAGTGAGAATTCAGCTTTGTCCTGCACTCTTATATTTGTTGATGAGTGTGGCTTGGGTGAAGAATTGGTAACACGACTCGAACTTGAGGATAAACATACGATTACTGTCAGGATCGGGTCTGAGTTTACTAAACTAAGAGATCGCTTATATACTCTAAATCCTCGACAAAGTCATGACTATGAAACTTTACTTAATGAACTTTTAGCACAAAACAAGTTCCCAAAAACAATTGTTCATTTATGGAATGTCACACCTGTTGATGGCATAAAGTTAAAACTGAAAACAGTTGACAAATCTCAAGAAACAGGATTTTATAGTCTGCTGTTTCTAGCACAGGCACTTGGAAAACAGAATTTTACTGATGAGCTTCAAATCACAGTTATCTCCAATAATATGCAGGAAGTAGCAGGTGAAGAGTTTCTGTGTCCAGAAAAAGCTACTTTACTTGGACCTATTAGGGTCATTCCTCAAGAATACTCTAACATCAACTGTCGTAGCATTGATGTTGTTATTCCCAAAAAAGTAAACTGGAGCAAGCAAAAACTTATAGACCAACTGCTTGTTGAGCTACAGGTTTATACTTCTGAGCGAGTTATTGCTTACCGTGGTTTTCATCGTTGGGTGCAAAATTTTGAGCCGATTCGATTGGATGAAGCAAAGGAAGAAACACCAAAATTAAGGGAAAGGGGAGTTTATCTGATTACAGGTGGACTCGGAGGTATTGGACTTGTGCTAGCTGAATATCTAGCTTTAACAGTGCGAGCCAAGTTAATTCTGACTGGACGCTCAGCTTTTCCTGCTAGAGATGAATGGGAAGAATGGTTGACCACTCATGATGAGCAAGATATCATCAGTCGTAAGATTCAGAAAGTGCAAGAACTTGAAGAATTGGGTGCAGAAGTTTTGGTGAGCAGCGCTGATGTGAGCAACTCGGAACAAATGCAACAAGCGATCGCTCAAGCACAAGGACAATTTGGTCAACTCAATGGTGTCATTCATGCAGCAGGGGTTCCCGGTGGTGGCGTTATTCAGCGAAAAACACCGGAAATGGCAGAAAGTATTCTAGCTCCTAAAGTAAAAGGCACCTTGGTTCTTGATAGTATCCTCAAGGATGTTCAGCTGGATTTCTTTGTTCTTTGTTCAGCGCGTACTGGAATCCTCGGGGGATTTGGGCAGGTCGATTATGTTGGTGCAAATGCCTTTCTTGACGCCTTCGCTCACCATAAGACTTACCAAGATGGTACATTTACCGTATCTATTGACTGGTGTGCTTGGCAGGACGTGGGGATGGCAGCAGAGGCGGCTCAGCAAAGAGTTCAAACTTCTGATACTTCCCAAACATATCAATTAAAACAAGAGTTGTTACCTTTAGAAGGAATAAAAGTTTTTAGACGAGTTCTAGGGAGTACTCTATCCCAGGTTATTGTGTCTACTTATAAACTCCAGAGTCGTGACTTTTTAATACCAGTTAAACTAGATAATGATTTTCAAACTAAAGCTTATTCGACAGTGTTGGACAGGCAAACCTTATCCAAACCAACACAGCAACGACCATCATTAATTAATCCTTATGTTCCTCCCAAGAATGAAACTGAGCAGATGCTTGCTGATATTTGGCAAGCACTTCTTGGGATTGAGGCGATAGGAATTCACGACAACTTCTTTGAGCTTGGTGGCGATTCACTTCTCATAGTTCAAGTTCGCGGTTTCCTGCGAGAAAAGCTTAACAAAGATATATCAATCTCCGACTCATTTGAATATCCGACCATAAGTGCTTTGGCAGAATATATCGCCCGCAAAGAGTATGAACATCCTGTCTATCAGCAAGCCTCGGACCGCGCTAAGAAGCAAAAAGAAGCTATGGAAGAAAACAACCAACTTATGAAGCGAAAACTAATCAAGCAAAATAAGAAGACAAATGGATAACCCTGAATCTCAAGATTCCTCAAAAGGAATAGCCATTATCGGGATGGCTGGTCGTTTTCCTGGAGCCAAAAGTACTGATGAGTTTTGGGTTAATTTGTGTGAAGGACGGGAATCAATTTCATTCTTTACTGATGAGGAATTACTGTCAGAAGGTGTAGATCCGACTTTGCTGCATGATCCTCACTATGTAAAAGCAGGATCTGGGCTGTTAGACATAGAAATGTTTGACGCTCCATTCTTCGGCTTCACGCCTAGGGAAGCTGAAGTTATGGATCCACAACACCGTCTTTTTTTGGAGTGTGCCTGGGAAGCTCTTGAAAATGCTGGTTATGATCCGGAAACATATGAAGATTTTATCGGAGTTTACGCAGGAAGCAACCTAAGTACCTACTTACTGAACAACCTGATCTCAAATCATGACCTTCTCAAATCACTAAGTGGGACAATCATTGTTAGTGGTAATGATAAAGATCATATACCTACACGGGTTTCTTATAAATTGAACCTCAAGGGACCGAGCTTTAACGTCAGTACTGCTTGTTCCACTTCATTGGTAGCAGTTCATCTAGCTTGCCAAGGATTATTGAGTTACCAATGTGACATGGCACTAGCAGGTGGCATTACAGTACAAGTTCCGCAAAACCAAGGTTATTTACATCAAGAAGACGGAATGGCTTCTCCCGATGGTCACTGTCGCACTTTTGATGCTAAGGCACAAGGTACCGTTTTCGGTAACGGTATGGGCATTGTTGTACTCAAGAGGTTAGAAGAAGCACTAACAGATGGCGACTACATCTATGCAGTTATCAAGGGTTCAGCCATCAATAACGATGGTTCTTTGAAAGTGGGTTACACAGCACCCAGTGTCGATGGACAAGCCGAGGTGATTGCCCAAGCTCAAGCGATCGCTGAGTTTGCTCCTGAGACAATTACCTATGTAGAATGCCACGGAACAGGTACAGTTCTAGGCGATCCTATTGAAGTTAGGGCGCTGAAAAAAGTATTTAGTGCAGGAACAAATAAAAAGCGCTTCTGCGCCATTGGTTCAGTAAAAACTAATATCGGACATTTAGATAGGGCAGCTGGTGTTACAAGCCTCATTAAAACTGTCCTTGCACTCAAACACAAGCAAATACCACCAAGCTTGCATTTTGAGCAACCCAATGCCGAAATTGATTTTGCCAACAGTCCTTTTTATGTCAATACCACATTGTCTGATTGGAAAACAAACCGTACTCCTCGCCGTGCGGGAGTCAGTTCTTTTGGCATTGGTGGGACTAATGCTCATGTGATTCTTGAAGAAGCCCCAGTTATTAAACCATCTGGTTTCACTCGTCCTTGGCAGTTATTGTTGCTGTCTGCCAAAACCAGTACAGCACTAGAAACCGCCACAGCTAATTTAGCTACCTATTTAAAGCAGCATCCTGATTTAAATCTCGCTGATGTAGCTTACACTCTAAGCATGGGTCGTCGAAATTTTGACCATCGGCGAATGTTGGTGTGCCAAGATCTTAAAGATGCAGTCAAGGTACTATCAACCCAAGATCCTCAACAAGTTTTCACCCACTACCAAAAGCCCTGTAATCGCCCTGTTGTGTTCATGTTTCCCGGACAGGGATCTCAGTATATAGAGATGGGTCGAGAACTTTACCAGAGTGAGCCTATTTTCCGAGAACAGATTGATAAATGCTGTGAACTTCTAAAACCTCACTTAGGAATTGATTTGCGCTCTGTGCTGTATCCACCTGTTGAAAAGGAGCAAGCAGCAGCACACCACCTCACGCAGACTGCAATTGTCCAACCAGCATTGTTTGTGCTTGAGTATGCTCTGGCGCAATTGTGGATGGCGTGGGGAGTCCTGCCCGAGGCGATGATTGGTCACAGCATTGGGGAATATGTAGCAGCTTGCTTGGCTGGAGTGTTCTCTCTTGAAGATGCACTGGTGCTAGTGACTATCCGTGGACAATTAATGCAGCAAATGCCTGCTGGTAATATGCTAGCTGTACCTTTATCAGAAAAAGAGGTACAATCCCTGCTGGGCAAAAATTTCTCCTTAGCTGCAATCAATGGACCATCCCTGTGCGTGGTTTCGGGGTCAACCTCAACGATTGGTGAGTTACAAAACCAACTTACCAAGCAAGGCATAGACTGTCGTCAACTGCACACTTCTCATGCCTTCCACTCCCAGATGATGCACCCAATCATCGAGCCGTTCATGGCACAAGTTAAAAAAATTAACCTGAAGGCTCCGAAAATTCCTTTTGTGTCCAATGTAACTGGGACATGGATCGCCAAAACTGAGGCAACCGATCCCAGCTACTGGGCAAAGCATTTACGGCAGACGGTGCGCTTTGCGGAGGGTATTGCTCACTTGCTGCAAAAGCCAGAGCAAATTCTCCTAGAAGTTGGTCCGGGACGGACATTAAGTACCATTATTAAACAGCATCCAGAAAAAGACGAGCAACAGATTGTACTTTCTTCGTTACGCCATCCAAAACAGCAACAATCGGATATCGCTTTTTTGCTCAATACACTCTCGCAGCTCTGGCTTACAGGAACGAAGATAGATTGGTCCAGCTTCTACGCCAATGAACGGCGTTATCGGACTGCCTTGCCAACATATCCATTTGACCGACAAAGATACTGGATTGAGCCACAATCTTCAACTGTCTCTGTGACTACGTACCAAGAATCGTTACACAAACAGACAGATCTTGCCGATTGGTTCTACATCCCAGTTTGGAAAGAGTCTCAACCGCTTGAACCTGTTGAAAATACAGAACTGGTAAAGCAGAAGTCATGTTGGTTAGTCTTTGTTGATAAGTATGATGTGGGCTCACTTATAGTGAAATTGCTGCAACAACAAGGTCAAGACGTCATTACTGTCTTAGTGGGAGATAAGTTTACTAAACTAAGTGATCGCGCATATTGTGTCAACCCTCAACAAAAGGATGACTATGACGCTTTGCTCCAAGCCCTGAGTGATCGGGATTTAACCCCACAAATAATTGCTCACTTATGGGGCATCAAAGGAAACAATGAGATCCCCTCAGAAATCGAGTCTTTTGAAACGAATCAGCATTTTGGCTTTTACAGTTTGCTTTTCCTAGCTCAAGCACTTGGACAACAAAGTATCACTAATCCTCTTCAAATCCTGGTTGTAACCAACAACGTACATGATGTGACTGGTGACGAGAACTTATGCCCAGAGAAGGCAACTGTATTAGGAGCATGTAAAGTGATTAGGCAAGAATATCCGAATATTGCTTGCCGCAACATTGATATTGTTATTCATAAATCTGGAACCTGGCAACAGGAGAAATTGATAGAGCAACTTATAGCAGAATTTACAATACAACCAACTGACTTAGTAATTGCCTACCGAGGTCATCATCGTTGGATTCAAACTTATGAAGCAGTCCGTTTAGAGAAACCCTGCTCAGGGAAAACACGGCTGCGGCAAGGAGGAGTTTACCTAATCACTGGCGGCTTGGGAAGTCTTGGTCTGATACTGGCGGAGTATCTAGCCCAGACAGTGCAGCCTAAACTGGTTTTGATATCGCGTTCTGGTCTTCCTCAGAGAGATGAGTGGGAAAAATGGCTAGTAACTCATGATGACCAGGATGAGGTAAGCCATAAAATTAAGAAAGTACAGACATTAGAGCAGTTAGGTGCAGAGGTTTTGGTCGAGAGTGCCGATGTCGCTGACCTAAAACAGATGGGAAGAGTGATCGCATTAGTCACTGAACACTTTGGTGAAATTCATGGCGTCATCCATGCCGCAGGAGTTGTTGGAGAAAAATCACAAAGAGCTATTCAAGAAACTTCTCAAACTGATTGCCAGTGCCAATTTCAACCGAAAGTGCATGGACTATATGTACTAGAAAAAGTTTTGCTGGGTAAAGAGCTTGATTTTTGTCTTTTGCTATCCTCTTTATCATCGATTTTGGGTGGATTAGGGTACGTCGCTTATTCAGCAGCGAATATCTTTATGGATGCTTTTGCCCACAAACAAAATCAAACAAGTCCTGTTCCTTGGATAAGCATTAACTGGGACATGTGGCAACTGAAACAAAAAGAAGAAAAAAATATAACTTATAAAACAACTTTGGCTAAATTAGGTATAATACCTACTGAAGGTGTAGAGGTTTTTCAACGCATTTTATCCAGAAGTCAACTCAATCAAGTCATTGTCTCTACAGGAGATTTGCAAATAAGGATTGAGCAATGGTTAAAGCGAGAATCATTACCAAATATTGAGCAAAACAATTCTTCGGATAATAAATTAGCGCTGTCGAATTTCGCCACACCAACCCATCCTCGCCCCAATTTGGGGAATGATTATGTAGCTCCTCGTACTGATGTTGAGCAAACCATTGCCAACATTTGGCAACAGCTTCTTGGAATCGAGCGGATAGGTATTTATGACAACTTCTTTGAATTGGGTGGACACTCACTGCTTGCAACCCAAGTTATTTCTCAGTTGCGAAAATCTTTTCCAATAGAGTTATCTCTACGCGGTATCTTCTTTGATTACTCTACTATTGCCGAGTTAGCTCAACTCATTGAACAAATGGTTATGGAGAAAATAGAAAAATTATCTGAAGAGGAAGCTCAAAGTTTTTTAGGAGTTTAATTTTGAATAAAACCCGTTTTTAAGCAGGATACAGACTTATTTTGATTTGTTATTAAAATAGTAATAGAGTAGTAACATGTCTGAACCAGATGCGCTGTCCGGGCAAAAATCTAATTTATCAGCAGCAAAACAGGCTCTTTTTGAAAAGTGGATGCGAGGTAAATTTACAGATCAGGGTATTCCTCGGCGTTCACAACAGAATCCTGCTCCTGTGTCATTTGCCCAAGAACGCCTGTGGTTCCTTGACCAGTTGCAACCCGGTCAATCCTTATACAACGAACCTTACGCTTTCCATCTGCAAGGATCACTCAACGTAACTGTGCTGGTGCAGAGCCTCAAAGAAATTGTGCAGCGTCACGAAATTTTGCGTACCAATTTTATTATGGTAGATGGGCAACCGTTCCAGGTCATAGCGCCGAGCTTGGCTTTAGCTCTACCGATAGTAGATCTACAACTGCTTCCAAAAAATGAGCAAGAGGCTGAGGTACTAAACCTTGTCACTGACGAGCAGGCGCAACCCTTTGATTTAGCGAACGATCCACTGGTGCGAGTCACTCTGCTACAATTAGGTGAAGCTCAGTACGTATTGCTGTTCACAATGCATCACATTGTGTGTGACCAATGGTCTTTTGGGGTAATTATCCAAGAACTTGTGGCTCTTTACGAAGCCTTCTCTATGGGTAAAATTTCACCGCTCCCAGAACTACCAATCCAATATGCAGACTTTGCCATCTGGCAGCGACAGTGGCTCCAGAGAGAAGTGCGAGAGGCTCAGTTGTCATATTGGAAGCAGCAGTTGAGTAGTAATCCAACTATACTGGAGTTACCAACTGATCGTCCTCGCCCAGCAGTTCAAACCAACCGAGGCGCAACGCAATCTCTGATTCTATCCAAACCTCTAACCGAAGCTCTTCAGAAACTAAGCCAGCAGGAGAAGAGTACACTATTTATGACACTACTGGCAGCGTTTCAGACGTTGCTCTACCGCTACACTGGTCAGAATGACATTGTAGTAGGTACTACCATCTCTGGTCGCAACCGATCTGAAGTTGAAGGTCTAATTGGATTTTTTGTCAATACCTTAGTCATGCGTACTGACCTTTCAGGGACTCCAAGTTTCCGGGAGATTTTAAACCGAGTGCGAGAGGTTGCTTTAGGGGCTTATGCTAACCAGGACTTGCCCTTTGAGCAGCTTGTGGAGAAACTACAACCGGAGCGAAACCTGAGTCATACACCATTATTTCAGGTAATGTTCCAACTCCAGAATACCCCAACCACAACTTTGGAGCTACCAGGTTTAACCTTGAGCCCTTTAGAGTTCGACAAAGAAACGGCGAAGTTTGATCTGACCCTATCTATGGTAGAAAAAGAGCAAGAGCTGCTCGGAATTTTAGTGTACAATACAGATTTGTTTGATGGTGCCACAATTCACAGGATGCTAGGGCACTTTCAAACCTTGCTCTCCAGTATTGTGGCTAATCCCGACCAGCAAATATCAAAGCTCTCAATTATAAGTGAGGAAGAACGGCATCAATTGCTGGTAGAGTGGAATAAAACACAAGTTGACTATCCTCAAAATAAATGCATTCATCAGTTATTTGAAGCTCAGGTAGAGCGATCGCCTGATGCAATTGCTGTTGTCTTTGAAGACCAACAATTGACCTACTGGGAACTGAACCAACGAGCTAATCAGCTAGCGCACCACCTGCGATCGCTTGGGGTAGAACCAGAGGTACTAGTGGGCATTTGCGTAGAGCGATCAGTCAATATGGTTATCGGGTTATTAGGCATCCTCAAGGCTGGTGGCGTTTATGTATCGCTAGATACAGTATATCCACAAGAACGATTAGCTTTCATACTACAGGACGCTAAGGTACCAGTGTTGCTAACGCAACAGCGATTAATAGAGAATTTGCCGAAACTTCAGACCAAAATTGTTTGTTTGGACACTAATTGGGAGAGTATTGCTCAGGAAAACCAAGAAAACCTAATCAGTAAGTGTACAAATGATAACCTAGCTTATATCATCTACACCTCAGGCTCAACAGGTCAACCCAAAGGCGTGCTAGTGAATCATGCCAATGTTATCCGTCTGTTGGCAGCAACTAAATCCTGGTATCAGTTTAACCAACACGATGTCTTTTCACTTTTCCATTCAATTGCCTTTGATTTCTCAGTTTGGGAACTCTGGGCTGCCCTGCTGTATGGTGGAAAGTTAGTGGTAGTACCTTACTGGCTGAGTCGTTCACCCGAAGATTTTTATAAATTCTTGTCAAAGCAGCAAGTGGCAGTACTCAACCAGACGCCTTCAGCTTTCCGCCAACTCGTACAAGCAGAGGAATCTTTGGGACGTGCCAACAAGTTGAGCCTGCGACTGGTCATTTTTGGTGGAGAAGCTCTGGAACTTCAGAGTTTGAAACCTTGGTTTGAGCGCCACGGCGATCAGTTTCCACAGTTAGTCAATATGTACGGCATTACGGAAACAACTGTGCATGTGACATATCGTCCACTGACAATGGCAGACTTAGAAGTTGCCTCAGGAAGTGTCATTGGTCGTCCAATTCCTGACTTGCAAATTTACTTGTTAGATCAATATCAACAACTAGTACCGATTGGAGTCAGGGGTGAGATGTACGTTTGTGGTGCTGGTGTAGCACGAGGTTATCTAAATAGACCAGAACTAACTGCCCAGAGGTTTGTTCCCAATTTCTTCAGTGATAAACTCAACGTACGCTTTTATAAATCCGGCGACTTAGCCCGCTATTTGCCAAATGGGGACATTGAATACTTAGGACGCATTGATCATCAAGTTAAAATTCGAGGTTTCCGCATTGAACTTGGAGAAATTGAGGCAATCCTAGCTCAACACCCAGAGGTACGGGAGACTGTGGTACTGGCTCAGGACACCCAACCCGGTGACAAGCACTTAGTTGTCTATGTTGTCCCTACAAACAAGCATACACTGACAACCACTGAACTACGAAACTTCCTTCTGAAGCAGCTGCCCGAGTATATGGTGCCATCAGTTTTTGTCATGCTGGAGGCGTTGCCACTAACGTCCAACGGCAAAATAAACCGCCAAGCTTTGCCTGCACCGAAAAATCTTCGTCCGGAGTTAGAAATTGCTTATGTGATGCCTCAAACTGAGCTAGAACAAACAATTGCTACTATATGGCAAAAGGCTCTTAATGTCGAGAAAATAGGCATTCATGATAACTTTTTTGAACTTGGCGGTCATTCATTACTTATAGTTAAGGTTCATAGCCAATTTCGTGAAATATTCAAAGCGGAAATATCAATACTCGAAATGTTTAGATACCCAACTATAAGCTCTCTTGCAAAGTACTTTAATTCATTACAAAGACAAACAACATCATATTCTTATAAAACTGATATTCAAGCTGAAAATATTGAAGCAGGTAAGGCTCAACAAAAGAAACGTCTTCAAAAAATTAAGTCAATTACAAATAGTAAAGAGATTAGCGAGTTATGAATTCTTCTATAGTATCTCCTACTATTAATGGCTCAGAAATAGCAATTATCAGTATTGCCGGACGTTTTCCTGGAGCCAAAAATGTCGAAGAATTTTGGCAAAACCTACAAAAAGGCGTAGAGTCTATTTCTTTCTTCAGTGATGAAGAACTGTTATCTTCAGGAATAGAAAAAGCTGTGCTGACTGACCCTAATTATGTTAAAGCACGGGCCGTATTAGAAGATGTAGAATTATTCGATGCTTCCTTCTTTGCCTTTAATCCCCGAGAAGCAGAAGTTACTGATCCACAACAACGTCTATTTTTAGAATGTGCTTGGCAAGCTATTGAAAATGCTGGCTACAATTGTGAAACTTACGAGAAACCGATTGGTGTTTACGCTGGAACCAGCATGAACAGCTATTTTTTTAACCTTTATTCAAACAAAAATCTTATAAATTCTGTTGATAGTTTCCAACTTTTGATTGGAAGTGATAAAGATTTCTTGACTACACGTGTTTCTTACAAACTTAACTTAGAAGGACCAAGTTATACAGTTCAAACTGCCTGTTCAACTTCATTAGTTGCTGTCCACTTAGCATGTCAAAGTTTGCTAAATGGTGAGTGTGATATGGCTTTGGCTGGTGGTGTTTCAATCTCTGCATCAAGGAAAGCTGGCTATTTTTATAAAGATGGCGCAATTGGATCTCCTGACGGACACTGTCGCGCCTTTGATGTTAAGGCACAGGGAACTGTCAGCGGCGAAGGTGTAGGCATTGTGGTTTTGAAGAGATTAGAAGATGCTCTAGCAGATGGAGATTTCATCCATGCTGTTATCAAAGGTTCAGCTATCAATAATGATGGAGCTTTCAAGGTTAGTTACACAGCACCGCGTATAGATACTCAAGCCAAGGTGATTAGAACCGCTCAAGTTGTTGCCGAGGTTGAACCTGAAACGATCACCTATCTTGAGGCTCATGGAACAGGGACATCACTAGGAGATCCGATTGAGATCGCCGCACTTACACAAGCTTTTCGCTCCAGTACTGAGAAAAAGGGCTTCTGTGCAATTGGTTCAGTCAAAACAAACATTGGACATTTGGACGCTGCTGCTGGGGTTACTGGCTTGATTAAAACAGTCTTAGCTCTTAAGCATAAACAAATACCTCCCAGTTTACACTTTGAAGAACCTAATCCCCAGATTGATTTTGCCAATAGTCCTTTTTACGTTAATACTATACTTTCCGAATGGAAAACAAACGGTATCCCCCGACGTGCAGGTGTCAGTTCCTTCGGGATTGGTGGAACTAATGCTCACGTGATTCTTGAAGAAGCCCCAGTTCTTGAAACATCTGGAGCTTCTCGTCCTTGGCAGTTATTGTTGCTGTCTGCCAAAACCAGTACAGCATTAGAAACCGCCACAGCTCATTTAGCTACTCACTTAAAGCAGCATCCTGATTTAAATCTTCCTGATGTAGCTTACACTCTTGGTGTGGGTCGTCGGGCTTTTGACTATCGGCGGATACTGGTGTGTCAAAACCTTGAAGATGCGGTAACGGCACTATCACCTCAAGATCAACAACAAGTTTTCACTCACCACCAAAAACTTTGTAATCATCGCTCTGTTGTGTTTATGTTTTCCGGACAGGGTACACAGTATGTGAATATGAGCAAGGAACTCTACCAGAGTGAACTCATTTTCAAAGAGCAAGTTGATGAGTGTTCGTACCTTCTCAAACCTCACATCGGATCGGATTTACGTACGGTGCTCTATCCTGAGGAAGAACAGACCCAACAAGCCACACAGCAGTTGCTACAGACTGCTATTACTCAGCCAGCACTGTTTGTTATTGAGTACGCCCTTGCTCAGTTGTGGATGACATGGGGGGTGCAACCTGAAGCAATGATTGGTCACAGCATTGGGGAATATGTGGCTGCAACTCTTGCAGGTGTATTTTCCTTAGAAGAGGCATTGGCACTGGTGGCTGTGCGTGGGCGATTGATGCAACAACTGCCTGCTGGTGCAATGTTAGCCGTACCACTATCCGAGAAAGAAATAAAACCCCTGTTAAGTGAAAAACTTTCTCTGGCAGGAAGCAATGCACCATCCCTATGTGTAGTTTCTGGTTTGACAAAGGCTGTTAATGACTTGCAAAATCATCTGAGAGAAAAAGGTTTGGACTGTACTCGTCTACATACCTCTCATGCCTTTCATTCTCAAATGATGGACTCAATCGTCGAGCCGTTTATGGCACAGGTAACAAAAATTAACTTGAAAGCACCTCAAATACCCTTTGTGTCCAATGTGACTGGTACCTGGATTACTACAGTTGAGGCAACCGATCCAAGCTACTGGGCAAGGCATTTACGGCAAACGGTACGCTTTAGCGAAGGGATTGGCGAGTTGCGGCAACAACCAAACCAAGTTTTCTTAGAAGTTGGTCCTGGACGAACATTAAGTTCCTTTGCCAAACAGCATTTAGATGGGGATACTCAGGTTGTACTCTCTTCGTTACGCCACCCGAAAATTCAACAATCGGACGTAGCTTTCTTGCTCAATACACTGGGAAAACTTTGGCTCAATGGTGTACAAGTGAATTGGTCAAGATTCTATGCTCATGAGCGACGTCATCGTATCCCCTTGCCAACTTATCCTTTTGAGCAACAAAGATACTGGATCGAGCCTTCCAGCATTGGGGAGTTTAAAGCATCTTATAACAATGACGCTCAGAAAACTCTAAATGATACAAAAGATGACATTACTTCTATAAATATTGAGAAAACCGACCTACAAAAGCGCAGCTTAGTTAAATCTGAATTTGAACTTATGGATACACAATCTTTAAACGAAGAGCAAAATAGTTTTGACATTGCCCTCGAAAATATAATGACTCAACAGCTTGAAATTATGTCTCGACAGCTAGACTTATTACAGATGGAATAAGCAGTAAGGCATTGCGATCATTAATAATCATACATAATGAGTAGCTGATTTAACATAAAAAACAAGTGTATAGGTACTCAATAAACTAACTATGTCTTAAATAAAAGAAAATAAAACAATGAACTCCTCATCACGTAATTCACAAGTTAATAAAATTCTGTCAGATCTCAAGGAAATTTTAGGCAAAGGTTTTGGAATACGCTTGGCTGAAACAGATGTTCACACCAATTTTCTAGAACTGGGTATAGAGTCTCTGTCGTTGATTCAAATCAGCCGCATGATTCAAAAAGAGTTTGGTGTTCAGGTTCCTTTTCGTCTATTGCTAGAAGAATTTTCAACACTTGATGAATTGGCTATCCACATAGCTCAGCAGTCGCTACCAGAACCAATGGTAGATCTTTCTTCTCACAAGGAATCAATATCTGTTCTACCGTTGCCGGAAGAGACTTTTGAGCAAATCTCTTTCAAAACTTCGGATAAGCGCTTCTCTAATGGAAGCGCTGATGTATCGCCTAACCAAGAAGAAGAAAAGCTTATACTTAGCAACCTTTCATCAACTGAGTTAGGTAACAATGAGACTTTGCAACTAAATCCTGGTTCAACATCTAGTCAGCATAGAGTTTTACTGCCGAAAAATATTTCTGAGGGACTAACTGCTAATACTGCCATAGAAAGGCTCGTAACACAGCAGCTTCAAATTATGTCTAAACAACTAGACTTGGTGTACAAAAACTCTTCTTCTAAGACGAAGATGTTGGCTTCATCTGAAACTGTGCAATCTTTACCATTGCCTGAAAGTAAACAGCAAGTGGAGACTTCTAGTAATGTCTCCTTGTCTGAGTTTAGTCAGGCAGAGTCTAATCAACAGCCCATAAACCAGACAATCGAGACTAAAGCAGCTGATGCTTGTCAACAAACTGAAAAAGCAGAAAGTGGAGGCTTAAATTCCCACCAGCAGAAATGTTTGGACGCATTGATTGCACGGGTTGTCAAACGCACACAAGAATCAAAACGACTTACGCAAGCTGCTCGTCCTTTCCTAGCTAATCCTAGATCAATAACAGGGTTTCGTCTCTCTATTAAGGAGATGTTGTATCCAATTCATATTCAACGTGGATCTGGTGCTAGAATTTGGGATGTTGATGACAATGAATACATCGACCTATCAATGGGATTTGGTCCACTCTTATTTGGTCATTCGCCGTCTTTTGTCATAGAAGCTATTCAAGAGCATATTCAGCGAGGGATGCAGAATGGTCCACAATCACATCTTACACACAAGGTCGCTGAGTTATTTTGTGAGATTACAGGTCAAGAAAGAGTAACCTTTTGTAACGATGGTACAGAAGCAGTTATGGGAGCAATCCGCATAGCACGTGCCATCACAGGTCGCTCTAAAATTGCTATTTTTGCTGGTTCATATCACGGAAACTTGGACGAGGTTTTGGTTGCGGGAGTACCTATCGGAGACGCTAAAGACTCAACACTGCGCTCTATTCCAAGCGCTCCTGGAATTCCGCAGCACATGAGTGAAAAAGTCATGGTGCTCAATTACGGAAGTCCTGAATCCCTCGAGATTCTGAAAGCTAATGCCCACAAGTTAGCTGCTGTTTTAGTTGAACCTGTACAGAGCCGTCAGCCAGATTTTCAACCCAAAGAGTTTTTATATGAGCTGAGAAAATTAACTCAGCAAACAGGAATCATATTAATTTTCGATGAAGTAATTACTGGCTTTCGGATGCATGCAGCTGGCATCCAGGGATTGTGGAATATTCAAGCAGATATTACAACATACGGCAAAGCAGTTGGATCTGGTCTGCCGATTGGAGTGATAGCTGGCAAGGCGACCTTGATGGACGCATTTGACGGTGGTTTTTGGAGTTATGGAGATGCGTCTTATCCTCAAGCAGAAACAACCCGGTTTGCAGGCACTTTTTTCAAGAATCCTCTTGTAATGGCTGTTGTCTGGGTTGTACTCAAGCACATCAAAAGCAGTGGACCTCAACTTCAGGAAAGAATAGCTCAAAAAACTGCGAAATTAGTTGATACTCTCAATACTTACTTTATTCAAAAGAAGTTGCCAATTCGGGTTGTACATTTTGGCTCGCTCTTCCGTTTTGCTTATCCGCCCAATTTTTCCTGGATGAATTTGTTTTTCTATTACCTATTAGAAAAAGGGATTTATGTTTGGGAAGGGCGTTTGTGTTTCTTATCTACCGCTCATACTGATGAAGATATTGATCTGGTGATTCAAGCGGTAAAGAAAAGCGTTGTAGAAATGCAAGAAGGGGGGTTTTTACCACCTGATTCGATTTCAACTAAAGACAAAGGGTTCATAACCGATCAAAATGGCGGCTCATCAAATAATCAAACAGGACCATTTTCAAGCTTAAATCTTGAATCGTCCTTGACTACTTCAAGCACATGCGGTGATGGTGACACAAAGACTATCCTCAGGTGTAAGCCGTCTATTGAGCGTGTTTCGCGGGATATAAAATTGCCGCTCTCCTTTGCACAGCAGCGAATGTGGTTTCTCAATCAAATAGATCCAGACAGCAGTGCTTACAATGAACCTGTGGCTCTGCGTCTAAGGGGTTCACTCAACATAACAGCACTGGAGCAGAGTTTCAATGAAATTATCAGGCGTCACGAAGTTTTGCGAACCAGCTATGCCACGGTAGATAGACAACCAGTTCAAATCATTGCCCCGATCTTGACCTTAACTATACCAGTGGTAGATCTACAAGAGCTTCCTTATGCTGAACGGGAGCCCATTGCTTTAAGACTGATTGACAAACTGGTCTACTGGCAATTTGATCTAGCACAGGGATTGGTACTACGATGCACTCTCCTGCGGCTAGATGAAACAGAGCATATAGTGATATTCAACATACACCACATCGTTTCCGACACTTGGTCAATGGGCATATTCGTTCGTGAATTGACAGTGCTGTATGAAGCTTTCACTGCTGGAAAGGCTTCTCCTCTTCCTGAACTCCCAATTCAGTACGCGGACTTCGCTGTCTGGCAACGGCAGTGGTTCCAGGAGGAAGTGCTGGAGACTCAGCTGACTTACTGGAAACAGCAGTTGACTGGCAACCTACCTGTATTAGAAATACCTACAGATCGACCGCGACTAGCAGTCCAAACTTTCCACGGTAGCAACCAATCTTTTCATCTGTCAAACGAGTTGCGTCAGGCGCTCCGGGTGCTGAGCCGCCAAGAAAAATGTACTCTCTTCATGACCTTACTAGCAACTTTTAAGACGCTGTTACATTGTTATACACAGCAAGATGATATTATCGTAGGTACTGACATTGCTAATCGTAATCCAGCAGAAACAGAGGGATTGATTGGTATGTTTCTCAATCTCCTCGTCTTGCGTACCGATTTATCTGGCAACCCCACTTTCAAAGAGCTACTGAGGCGGGTTCGTGAGGTTACCTTGGGGGCTTATGCTCACCAGGACTTGGCCTTTGATAAACTGGTGCAGGTTCTGCAACCAGAGCGGAAGCAAAG
The DNA here is from genome assembly GCA_029379215.1 of Rhizonema sp. PD37. Taxonomy (GTDB): domain Bacteria; phylum Cyanobacteriota; class Cyanobacteriia; order Cyanobacteriales; family Nostocaceae; genus Rhizonema. The sequence continues at coordinate 5,821 of JAQYWO010000015.1, read as the reverse complement.
TCATACACCCCTGTGCCAAGTGTTACTCGTCTTGGATAATGTCCCGATTATGCCAACAACCTTGGAACTTCCCAGCCTAACCGTAAGTTCTATAGAAGTTTACAACGGAACCTCAAAGTTTGATTTGGTGCTATTCATGGTCGAAACCGAGGAGGGAATTGTTGGGAGATGGCAGTACAACACTGATCTTTTCAATTCCACCACTATCACACGCATGTCAGGAAATTTTCAGACGCTATTAAGCAACATAGTAGTGCAGCCTGATGCCCGAATTAACAATCTAGAGATGCTGACTGAAGCTGAAAAAAAGGAGCAAATAGAGGTAGAAGCTAAACAAGAGGAAAATAAGTTTCAAAAATTCAAGAATTTCAAACCCAAAGCAATAAAGTTGCCACAAGGACAATTAATTGATATAGATAATCTAGACTCTGGAGAAACACTTCCCTTAGTACTCAAACCCAAGCTTATCGATTTCGATTTAGTTGACTGGACTAAAAGAAATCAAGAATTCATAGAAACTAAGTTGCAACATCATGGTGCAATTCTCTTCCGAGGGTTCAATTTAAATTCCGTACTGGCATTTGAAAACTTAGCTTTGGCAATTTGTCCAGAGTTGTTTGGTGAATATGGCGACTTGCCAAGAGTTGGTATCAGCAAAAAAGTCTATAGTTCTACCCCTTACCCACAAGACAAAGCCATTCTCTTTCACAACGAAAGTTCTCACTTACACCGTTGGCCTTTGAAAATCTGGTTTTTCTGTGTACAAGCTGCTCAACAAGGCGGCGAAACACCAATTGTGGATTGTCGGAAAGTTTACCAACTTCTCGACCCAAAACTGCGAGAAAAATTTGAGCAAAAACAATTAATGTATGTTCGCAACTATACTGAAGGTCTAGATGTAAGTTGGCAAGATTTCTTTCGCACCACTGACAAAACTGTTGTCGAAAACTATTGCCTCCAAGCTACTCTCGATTTTGAGTGGCTCTCAGACAATAGTTTGGTGACCCGTAAAGTTCGACCAGCAATCTCGAGACATCCGAAGACAAGGGAGTTAGTATTTTTCAATCAAGTACAATTGCACCACATATCATGTTTAGAACCAGCCGTCTGTGAGTCCCTCTTATCAACGTTTAGTGAAGAAAGACTACCGCGTAATGTTTATTACGGTGATGGTTCTCCTATTGAAGACTCGGTGATGGAAGAAATCGAAGCAGTTTATCAGCAAGCCAAGATCAGTTTCCCCTGGCAGGAAGGAGACGTACTGATGCTCGACAATATGATAGTTGCACATGGACGCAGTCCTTATAAGGGTTCACGCAAGATTGTCGTGGCGATGGGTGAAATGATTTGTAGCCAAAACATTTAGAGCGTTGATTTTTCTTATTCACACATTGGGGATAAAAAACTCGGTTTTTTTGTAAAGATGCTTCAAACAGCGTGTCTCTACTATCAATGAAAACTCGATATTTCCAATGAACATAAACCGTATTGTTGGGATTACTGCACCAATACTTTAGGGAAACTGCATTCGTGAAGCGGAGCGTCAGTTCTTCTTAAATTTTTGATTTTAGCAGTTTTCTAGTATCCTCAACTACCTACTTACAAACTTATTTAAACTTAAAAGGAAAATTTTATGTCTTCAAAAACTCGCTATTCCAAGTTTGATGCTTTTGCTTTTTCGTATATCGACGAAGGCATAGAGAGTAGCAACATTTGGTTAGTGTTAATGGAAAAAATTATCCTAAAACATCTCCCCAAAGATGCGCATATTTTAGACCTCTGTTGTGGTACAGGGGAATTAGTACAACGGCTGCAAATAAAAGGTTATCAAGCAATTGGTCTTGATGGTTCTGAAGAGATGTTACACTATGCTCATAAGAACACAACTGGTTGTAAATTTATTTTAGATGACGCTCGCTTCTTCAAATTGCCGCCTACCTTTCATGCAGTTGTTTCGGCACATAATTCTCTTACCTATGTCACGAAACTAGAGGAATTGACAAGTGTCTTTCAAAACGTGTATGCAGCACTGATGGAAAACGGCTGGTTTGCGTTCGACTTAAGTCAAGAAGAACGGATGAAGAGAGATACTTCAACAAGCAATTTTGCAGATGATTTTGCCATAATTCAATCTCATAGTTATAACTCACAAGAAAAAATAGGTAGCGAAACCTTCGTTATATTCCGGTTAATAGATGGAGGATGGCAGCGTTCAGATACGACTTTAATACAAAGACCTTATTCTATAGCAGAAGTTCAGTCTGCCTTAGAAAGGGTGGGCTTCACAGAAATTAGTTTCTATGATGCTGAACGTGATTTGGGAGTAGATGGGATGGCTGAAAGGATATTATACATTTGTCGTAAACCATTAAGTAGCCATAACAACCCTACATAAATACAAAATAAAGAGGAAAATTATAATATATGCAAAATAAACAAAATATTGAAGGTTTTCGGCTCTCTCCACAGCAAAAATATCTTTGGTTATTACAAAATGATAGTTTTGCATACCGTACTCAATGTATTATTTATATTGAAGGTTTTCTGAAAGTTGAAATTTTAAAGGAAACTTTACAAAAAGTTGTAGGTCGACATGAAATTTTACGTACAAACTTTAATAGACGAGCAGGCATAAAGTTTCCTATTCAAGTGATAGCAGAAAATAATACGTTATTATGGAATAATATAAACTTAAGTGAACTTTCTACTGAGAAAAAGTCAGTCTGCATCCAAGAAAATTTTCAAGATGAAATGCACTTTGAGTTTGATTTTGAGCAAGGTTCGCTCTTTCGTTCATCCTTACTTATTTTGTCAGAAACTCAGCATTTTTTACTTATTACTCTGCCATCACTGTGTGCGGATAGCTGGTCGCTAAAAAATCTAGTTCAAGAAATTAGCAATTGCTACGTTGCATACTTAAAAAGTGAGGAATTATCTGATGAACCAGCACAATATATCCAATTTTCTGAATGGCAGAACGAACTACTAGAAGAAGAGGATGCAAAAACCGGGATAGCTTATTGGCATAAGCAGGACTTCTGGTCACGTTCAGCGCTGAACCTTCCTTTTGAAAACAAGTTCAATGAACAAACGAAATTTTCTCCTGACGTCTATGCTTTGAAGATAGATTCAGATTTAGTGGCTCAGATCGAAGCGAGCGCTCCCATACATAACACGACAATTGCTGAATTTCTGCTTGTCTGTTGGCAGACACTACTCTATAGGATACTAAAACAATCAGATATTGTTATCAGCACTGTCTTTAGTGGTAGGAAGTATCAAGATCTGAATGCAATGATAGGGTTGATAGCCAAATGGATACCTACACGCTGTACTTTCCAGGATAATTTTAAGTTCAGTGAAATTTTGTGGCAAACTAAGGAGACTTTACGCAATAATGCGAAATGGCAGGAATACTTTATTCGGGAAGAGAGTACAGAAACGGCTGTTAATGTAGTGAACTTTCCCATTAGTTTTGAGTTTGAGGAATGGTGTGCAAAATATTGTGTTGATGAGCTTTCCTTTTCGCTTGACAAGCAGTACGTTTGTTTTGACAGATTCAAAGTAAAGCTCTCGTGCATACGTAGTAAAGAGTTATTACTCGCGGAATTTCACTACGATGCCAACTTATTCTCACTAGAGGATATCAAACGCTTGGCAGAACAATTTCTGACTTTAGCAGAAAGTGCCGCCAACAAACCAGATGCTACAGTCAACGAGTTAGAAATTCTCAAGCGTAGCCAACGTCAGCAACTGTTGGTTGAATTTAACAACACGCAGGTCAATTACCCACTGAACAAGTGCATCCACCAGCTATTTGAAGAACAGGTGGAGCAGACACCGAACAATATCGCTGTTGTGTTTGAAGACCAAAAGCTAACCTACAGTGAACTAAACGCACGCGTTAATCAACTGGCTCACTACCTGCAACGCTTGGGAGTCGGACCAGAAGTACTGGTGGGAATTCGTTTAGAGCGATCGCTATTGACAATCATCGCTATACTAGGCATCCTCAAAGCTGGTGGAGCCTACCTCCCTCTTGACCCAGCATTACCAGCAGAAGGTCTAGCCTTGCGAATGCAAGATGCCCAAGCGCGAGTACTCTTGACACAACAGTCACTCATCGAAACGTTTCGTAATTCTGTAATACAGGCAGTATGCTTAGACGGGGACTGGGAGGTTATTGCTCAAGAAAGTGCTGCCAATCCGACCAGTGATGTGACAAGTAAAAATTTAGTCTATGTGCTGTTCACCTCTGGCTCTACAGGTACTCCAAAGGGAGTCGCCGTTGAGCATCAGCAACTCCTTAATTATTTATACGCTATCCTTGATAAACTTAACCTGCCAACTAATGCTAGCTTCGCAACAGTTTCTACCTTTGCTGCTGACTTAGGCAACACAGTCATCTTTCCCGCCTTGTATACAGGAGGATGCCTCCATGTAGTATCCCAAGAGCGAGTATCCGATCCAGTAGCCTTTGGAGATTACTGCAACAGTTATCCTATTGACTATCTTAAAATTGTACCTTCTCATCTTGCTGCCCTTTTAGAAGGCTCTCCACAAGAATCAATTTTACCACGCCAGTGCCTAATCCTTGGAGGAGAAGCCGTTAGTTGGAAGTTGATCAAGCAAATAAAGCAGTACAATCCAAACTGCCAAATTCTTAATCATTACGGTCCGACAGAAACTACAGTGGGCGTGACTACCTTCACAATTCCAGATCAGCCAGCTAGTAATGATGAAAAGACAGTTCCCCTCGGTCGTCCACTAGCTAATATGCAAATCTACGTGCTGGATAAGCAGCTAAAACCAGTGCCCATCGGCGTACCAGGCGAACTATATATCGGTGGTGCAGGCTTAGCGCGAGGTTATCTCAATCGCCCGGAACTCACAGCACAGCGGTTTATGACAAATCCTTTCAGTCAGGAAAACGGAGTGCGGCTTTACAAAACAGGGGATTTAGTCCGCTACTTAAACGATGGAAATCTAGAGTTTCTTGGACGAGTTGACAACCAAGTAAAAATTCGTGGTTTTCGCATTGAGTTGGGAGAGATTGAAGCATTATTGAGCCAGCATCCGGGAGTACGGCAATGTGTAGTTTCAGTTTGGGAAGAACAGCCAAGGAACAAGCGATTAGCAGCTTATTTTGTTCCTAATAAAAAACAAACACCCAGCGTCAGCGACCTACGCAGTTTTTTAAAAGAGAAGCTAGTGGAGTATATGGTTCCTTCTACCTTTATAATGTTAAAGGCTTTGCCATTAACACCAAATGGGAAGATAGACCGCCTAAGTTTACCAGCACCCGATCAAGCCCGACCAGAGTTAGAAGAAACCTTTGTAGCACCTAGCACAGAAATCGAGCAGACTATTGCTACTATCTGGCAAGAAATGCTTCATGTCGAAAAAGTGGGTATCAATGACAATTTCTTTGAACTCGGTGGTCATTCATTACTTCTTGTACAAGTCCATAGTAAACTGCGAGAAGTTTTGAAGCGAGAAGTACTAATAACAGATTTATTTAAACATCCAACTATCGGCTTATTAGCAAATTATTTTAGTCAAGAGCAGAGTGAAAAAACAGACTTTGAACTTACTCAAAATCAAGTAGAGAAACGTCTAGCTTCAAGAAAGAAAAGATCCGAGTTACGGCAGAACGTTTAAAGCTACAAGTACCATGTCTAACTGAAACTAATAAAGGACGGACAGCAGATACTAATAATAAATTATCAAAATGAATCAGCAGAATGTGAGTATTTTACAAAATGAATATTATCTATAAATAAAACAAGCAAGAAAAATTCAGGTATAAACTTTGATTAAT
>JAQYWO010000156.1 GCA_029379215.1 Rhizonema sp. PD37 | reverse complement strand
GGCGAGGTCCAACAACTAGCGAACCATTTGCTGTAATCTTAGATAAAATGGTTTCCTATGACTTTCACCACCGATACCAATCGGCAGAAGAAGTTTTACAAGATTTAGAGCTGATTTAATGAATCATATCCAAAAAAAACATAACTTAGCGATTTTTTCCTATATTACAGTCCGAGGTAAGGTGTACAGATGTTTATGTGTACAACATCCGGACGTAGTTTGTGCAGCATCTGAAGGTGCGTTGTTAGCGATCGCATTCCCTTAACTGGTAGCACTACACGCGATGCTTGCGATCTATGATGTGCAATTTCATCTACCACTACTTGACAAATGCCGACGACTGTAATAAACGTTTTCTGATATAATCAGCGACTAAGTGCTTAAAGCTAATCTCTGCACCTTCAATACTAGCAGAGTCCGTATAAGCAACTACGCACATAACTTAGTTAGGCAGTTATGAGTGAGGAACAAGGAATGAGTTTTTACTTGATGTCTATCTAATTTTCTAAGAAATATTCCTAATAGTGCTACTGTTTATAAGCTAAGAAACTTCTTCCTAATGGAGGTAGAGGTATCAAAATTGTCATAGGATAATAGAGTTTCTATGGCAAATGCTACTCAATTTCTTTTTCACTTAGTCGTTAATTTCGTAAATCATGGCTGAACAATCTGACCGTCAAAAGCGAATCATGGAACATCTAGCTCGGAGTTCGGGCAACTTTATTAAACCTAAACTTGACACCTCTGAGCGAAGGGAGCAAATCATGCAACACGTTCGTTTAACTAAAGGTTAAAACAGAAACGTCTAGATATGGATGCGCGAGCATCCAATTATCTCACCTTTCTGTATGAGCAAAACTTTGATTGCAGAACACGAATTGAACACTCAGTCTTATGGTAGTTTAAAGTTAAAAGACATTACTATAAATAACTTTTACTTCACCCTCATGACTGGAGAACATCACCTTGGGAATAGAACTACGTAGTTTCGTATTTCTCGACAGCCTGCAACCTCAACATGCAGCATATATGGGAACGGTAGCTCAAGGTTTTCTACCATTACCAGGGGATACATCGCTGTGGATTGAAATCTCTCCCGGTATTGAAATCAATCGGATCACGGATATAGCACTCAAAGCTGCCTCTGTGCGTCCAGGAGTACAAGTCGTTGAACGATTGTATGGTTTATTGGAAGTTCATTCTAGTTCCCAAGGCGAAACGCGATCTGCCGGTCAAGCTATTTTGGCGGCACTAGGAGTTAAAAAAGAAGAAGGACTCAAACCGCGTGTCGTTTCTAGCCAGATTATCCGCAATATTGATGCTTACCAAACACAACTGATCAATCGCACGCGCCGGGGACAGCTTTTATTAGCTGGACAAACATTATATGTATTAGAAGTTGAACCTGCCACTTACGCCGCACTAGCTGCAAATGAAGCAGAGAAAGCAGCAGCGATTAACATCCTTGAAGTTCAAGCTGTCGGAAGCTTTGGACGGCTTTACTTAGGTGGACAAGAACAAGATATTCTTGCAGGTTCCGAGAAAGCGTTAACAGCGATTGAAAGTGTCGCAGGTCGAACAAATCCCCAGATAGGTGTCAGGCAATAATCATCCTGGACTAATTCGTAATTATATTCAATTACGAATTATAGTCATCTCCCTTTTTTAAACAGTAATATAAGGAATTACAATGGCAAATCGAGAGCATCTGGCTTTACTAAGAGCAGGTGCAGTCACATGGAATGAGTGGAGAAAGAAAAATCCTCACATTGAACCAGACCTGAGTGCAGCAAATCTACAAAGCGTAAACCTCCAAGAGATAAACTTAAGCAGGGCAGATCTAGGTAATGCATTACTCGTGCTAGCCAACCTCACCGATGCTAACCTTAGTGGTGCTAACCTCTACAAAGCCAACCTCAGGGAAGCTAACTTGAGCGCGGCCAACTTCAGTGTTGCTAACTTGAGTGGTGCTATATTGACACAAGCAAATCTGAGTCATGCCAATTTGATTGGATCTGACTTAAGTGAGGCTTATCTTAAAGACGCTGTGATTGCTGAGGCTAATCTTATTGGGAGTGACTTAAGAGGCGCTAACTTAAGCGGTGCCGATCTGGGTGCGGCAAGACTTCATCGGACTAACCTTTGTTTCGCCAACCTGTTTGGGGCTAATTTAATTGCGGTCGATCTCAGCGAGGCAAATTTGTACGAAGCAGAAGCGATGGGAGCATATTTTTATAAAGCTGATTTATCCAAAGCTAAGCTGCATAAGGCTCACCTCAGTGGCGCATTCTTATTAAGGGCAAATATGAATGAGGCTGACTTAAGTATGGCTGATTTGAGATGGACTAACCTCAAAGGCGCAAACTTAGCAGGAGCTAACCTCACTGGAGCAAATTTATCAGGAGCAAACTTGGCAGGGGCTAACCTTGACAATGCTAACCTTGAGGAAGCTCACAATCTTGACCAGAAATTTTGACACTCCTCACGAGTTGTAAAAGTTCGTAGTAAGCACTTTAGTGCTTAAAAGTGAGCGATAAATCGCTCACTACATACCCCTCAAAATTAATGGGACAGAGTACTAGTATTGCATTCAACAAGCTTGCTGAACTTCGCGATCGCCTAAATTGAAAATCTTACCTTCCTTATAATTTTCTTTACATAAAATTTCTGATTTGTCAACACGTAAGTTTTGTGTTTGTGGAAGTGCGGTATCAAGACAGAGGTGTTCCCCAAAATTCATCCCATGCTCCCCTTCCGATGAGACATGGGATGAATTTTGGAAAGAGCTCAGTTCAACAGCTTGTTCCCTAAAAGCGCGATATCAATGTAACGCCAACGATCAGTAGAAAAGTGCCGAACCCACGCATCAAGTTGAAGGGGTGCGGCTCAACGCGCAACAGCCCGAAGTGGTCGATAGCGATCGACATAATGATCGCTGCGCTGACGTTGAGCGCAGTGTAAGTGCCCGTGCCAACCTGACTAACGAGCTTCAGTCCAGCATACACTGCCACTGCGCCAACTAACCCAGCTAAAGGTGCCCACCAAGGCATTTGCTGAATGTCTCGGAGTGATGGTAGCGGCTTCGGAACGACGGCAACGGCACAAACGAAAAAGGCGACGATGAGACTGAAAGAAACCAGTGAGGCGAGCCACGGGTTTTTCAACGAGCGATAAAGCTGTGCGTTCATGGCTGAGCCGCACGCTTGAAGCAGACCTCCGATGATGATAAACAGATAAATACCGATTTTCATATGGATGTGGTAGTAATACTATTGACTGCTACAAAGTTAGCCGCGTTCTTGAGCAAATTTCTGTAGTTGAGTAAGTTCATTCACTTCTCCATCAAATTCACTTTCTTTATCTAGCTTGTGCAAAAATCATGCCAATCAGTATGGACAAGCATCAGTTAGCTAAAGGGAAATTGAGTTAGGTTACTCTCCAAACCCCTCACAACGCTCTTCTTTAGGCTTTTGCGTACATTAGTAGACGATGGCTAATAATCTGTTGCGTTCTCTGCCCCTCTTCTGTTCGGAAGAAATATCTATACTATATACAGTACTTATAACTCATGCGTGAAAAACCAGATCCCCGACTTCTTGAGAAGTCGGGGATCTAAGACGTTCAAGGCAATCAACAATTAACTATGGAAAAACAACCAATTCATGTTATTGGAGGTGGACTCGCAGGGACAGAAGCAGCGTGGCAGATCGCCTCTGCTGGAATACCAGTTATTCTGTACGAAATGCGCCCCAACCGCTACAGTGGTGCTCATCATACAGAACATTTTGCGGAATTGGTGTGTAGTAATTCCTTTGGGGCAATGGCAAGCGATCGCGCTACTGGTTTGTTGCATGAAGAACTGCGCCAGCTTGGTTCGATTGTGATCTCGAAAGCTGATGAACATGCGGTGCCAGCAGGTGGCGCACTAGCAGTAGATAGAGGACAATTTAGTCAAGACTTGACAGAAACTCTGGCTCAACATCCTCTGATAGAAATTCGGCGAGAAGAATTGCGTGCTATCCCTGAGGGCATTGTCGTTTTAGCAACTGGTCCCTTAACCAGCCCCGATTTAGCAGCAGACTTGCAACGCTTGACGGGGATGGAATATTTAAGCTTTTTTGATGCCGCCAGCCCGATTATTGTGGGAGAATCAATTAACCGAGACGTTGCTTTTCTTGCCTCTCGATATGACAAGGGTGAAGCTGCTTATCTCAACTGCCCGATGAATAAAGAGCAATACCTGCGGTTTCAGCAAGAACTTTGTGTTGCCGAACAGGTAGAACTGAAGGATTTTGATCGGGAAAATGCGAAATTTTTTGAAGCCTGTCTGCCAATAGAAGAGTTAGCACGACGGGGAGAAGATACAATGCGTTATGGTCCCCTTAAGCCAGTCGGGTTATCAGATAGTCGTACTGGAGAGCGTTCTTACGCTGTCATACAGCTGCGGCAAGAAGATAAAGCCGGTCAACTTTGGAACATGGTAGGATTTCAAACTAACCTGCGCTGGGGTGAGCAAAAGCGAGTTTTCCAGATGATACCGAGTTTGGAAAATGCTGAATTTGTGCGGCTGGGAGTGATGCACCGCAATACCTTTCTCAATGCTCCGCAACTCATGCAGTCAACTCTACAATTTAAGCAACGCCCGACATTACTTAGTGCTGGGCAGTTGATTGGGACTGAAGGCTACACAGCAGCATCTGCAGGCGGTTGGCTGGCTGGAACGAATGCTTCCCGGCTTGCTTTGGGGAAAGAAACTTTGACATTACCGACAACAACGATGATGGGGGCACTGTTTGAGTTTATTAGTTCAGCTTCTCCCAAGCATTTCCAGCCCATGCCACCTAATTTTGGGATCTTACCTGACTTAGGTGAGAAAATCAAGAGTAAACCCGAGCGTTACGGACGTTACCGCGATCGCTCTTTGGCTGATATTAAGACATTTGTAGCTGAGCTAAGCATTTAGCTGTCAGCCTAACTGTGGCTCAGCAGCCATTTTTGTCACGCATAGACGAGGATTGTTCGGAGGAGGGTTTTCCCAAGGGAAGAATCTGTCCGTCGCGAAGAAGTAAGCGATACGCACTTAAAATCAGCGACGGCTGCTGTGAGGAAGAGTGAATGTTTACACCATTTACTCTAAAGTGCTGAGTGCTAAATTTATTTCTTCTTTTGATCTTGAATATTCTCCTCTGTAGATCTTGTCATTCCATGTACGCCTATTGCGGCAATGATGCCACCGACGCATCCCCATGTGCCATTCGTCAATGTATTCATGCGATGAACTAAATTACGATGATAGGCAAGATTCAACTGTCGATCATTATTATTTCTGCCCTCTCTAATCAGCCTTTCCACATATCTTTCAGATCTTCTTATCTCCTCATAATCATTATTGAACGAATAAATAGATGATGCTGCGATTAATATGCCTGGAATAACCAAGGAAATCAAGAGAATTGCTTTGCCTGCGTTCATACGACCTCGTAAGGCAATATATCTAAGTTAATGCTGACATGACCAAAATTTTGTGTTAGTATCTGGCGAACAAATGGGAACAATACTCGTGATGTTTTAAGCGATCGCTTTGCTTAACCTAATAACATGAGAGCATTTGTTTTGAATAAACAGAGAAAATTTTGGTGGTTATATCTTGTATTTTGTGGCATTGTGTGCCTGATAGTACTGATTCCAGTATTGCTAGTAAATGCAGCACCAACAACCACATCTAATTCCATCGACACCCTGCAAAAGCAGCAACAACAGATTAACCAACAACGAACAGGTGTGATTCAGGAACGCGATCGCTTATCCAATATGCAACAAGCAGCACAAGAACACCTGAAAGGCTTGCAGCAAAACCTCAAAACCACTAACACTCAAATTCAAGACAGCGAATTACGATTGCGACTGGCGAGCGAACGTCTTCATAAATTGCAAGTTGATTTGGCTGTAGCACAAAATTCTAACGAGGCACATCAAGCAGCAACAATTGCCCGATTGCGCTTTCTTCAGCGATCGCGCCAGAATCAAGGATGGGCAGTTTTGCTACAAAGCCAAAATCTCAGAGATTTTCAAGATCGGCGTCGTCAGTTGAAGTTAATTTACAAGTCCGATCAGCAAGTACTGGCAAAACTGACTAAAGAAACCAACCAAATAAGACAGCAAAAAATAGCAGTTGAACAGCAAAAAAACGAAATAGATCTCATTCGTCAGCAACTGCTGGCACAAAAATCAGATTATCAAGCTCAAGCCCAGTTTCAAGATCAATTGATTGAGCGTTTGAATAGCGATCGCTCAGCCCTAGAAGCCGCTCAAGTGCAATTAGAAAAAGATTCGCAGGCAATAGGTGTTTTGATTCAGCAAAAAGTTGCTGAAGAAGCTCAAAATAATCAAACCACTGTTGTTCATGGAACTGGAGTGTTAGCATATCCCAGCGATGCGCCTACCAGCAGTCCCTTCGGATGGCGGATGCACCCGATTCTCGGCTACCGACGCTTTCATGCTGGTTTGGACTTTGCCGCCAGCTATGGCAGTACTATTCGTGCCGCAGATTCTGGAACGGTGATTTATGCTGGATGGTACGGTGGTTATGGCAAAGCTGTGATTATCAACCATGGTAACAGCATTACCACACTTTACGGTCATACGAGTGAGTTGTATGTTTCTGAAGGACAAACCGTACAGAGAGGACAAGCGATCGCATCTGTCGGTTCCACAGGTTTATCCACCGGTCCTCATCTCCACTTTGAAGTCCGTCTAGATGGAACACCAGTAGATCCAATGAATTATTTATAGCGTGAAAGTCTCAGATCCCCGACTTCTTGAAGAAGTCGGGGATCTAATTGCGTAAATGGAGCGGACAAATATAGACCCCACAACTCTACTCATAATTCAAATTTGCTTTTGTTCGATTTTAAGCCAAGAGGTGCTAGAATATAATCAAGGGCGCGTAGCTCAGTGGATAGAGCAACAGATTCCGGTTCTGTGGGTCGGGGGTTCAAATCCCTCCGCGCTCGTTACCTGTATATTAACTAAATCATTTGTGACTGTTGACAAGTAAGATTGCCAGCCGTCAGTGTTGAGTTTGGGAAACATCACTGACTAAATGACTGAATGTCCTAATGCACATAATGATTAATCTGTAAAGTGTGTAAGTCATAAACTTGTTCATTGCATCAGGTCTTCAAATTGTAAGTAGTAGTCTCGTTGGATTTGCCACTGTGTTTGCTTCATTAAGTCTCTGCTTTCTATTTAATGATTTTTGACAGGTAATTCTTAGTCAAACGGTGGGAAATATGAAAAAGAGGAGTGGGCTGGTTTCTTTTTGATTGGTGAAGCTGACTAATCAATTTTCCGACGGGTAAACTGAATGGCATCCTTGGTAAAATCAAATATATGTGGAGGTGGTAGCTATGACCCAAGCCATACCCAAATTAGTAACCCATGAGGAATTTATGGACTGGTATCCCAAAAATGGGGTACGCTACGAGCTACATAATGGAGTAATTGTTGAGATGGCACCGCCAACCGGAGACCATGAAAAAGTTATCGCATTTTTATCACGCAAATTGACTGTGGAGTTCGACCGACTCAACCTACCTTATGGAATTCCCAAAACTGTATTTGTTAAAACTCCCGGTGCCGAGTCTACTTACTCACCCGATATATTGTTACTAAATCTTGACAATCTCATCAACGAACCTCTTTTCCAAAAACAGTCAACAGTTACTCAAGCAGCATCTGTACCTTTATTAGTCGAAGTTGTCAGTACCAATTGGCGAGATGATTACTACGACAAGTTTGGAGACTATGAAGAAATGGGCATCCCTGAGTTCTGGATTGTAGATTATGCAGCGCTTGGGGGAAAAAAGTTCATTGGCGACCCCAAACAACCGACTTTCTCGGTATGTCAGCTTATTGGAGATGAGTACCAAGTTACCAAATTTACAGGTAATGATTTAATCAATTCTTCCACCTTTCCTAACCTCAAACTAACCGCGCAGCAGGTTTTTGATTCGGCTCTGTAAATTAAGGTTTTACCATCAATAGTTATTACCAAACAAGGCAAAAGTAAAAAGTAAGCGGTTTTCTCCTTTTGATCCACAACAGAACCCAGTTGAGGATATATGGTTGTAAGCAATCATGTTTGAAGAGAGAATTTTGTTTTTTCTGCCATGCTTTCTTTTTAATCAAATATTTATGTAATTTACTTATTTTTTTTGTAGTATACTATAGATTTTTTTTCTAGCGAGAAGGACGTATTGTTGAGTAGATGAAGAATTTCGTTACAGTATCCCTCTGCTTTTTGTCTATCATGTGCTTCGATAATTTCATTTATTAGATGAGCCATTGGATTACGAAGTTTTGCTATAAGCTTAAAACATTCTGCCCAATAGTTTTTATCCTTTTTGAAAATGGGTTCAAAAATATTCCAATGTACTGCAATCATCTCATAAAGGTTTGATGGATATGTAAAATCTAGAAGATTTGCTGATGCACGACCTCCGAAACTTTTTCTCTCTTTTTCCTAAGCTTGACGACATTGTTCTAGCATCGCCTTTAGCTTTGGACGCGCAACTTCTACCTTAGAAAATATGTGGGAAGTCCTCAGCGCCATCTTTTATGTTTTGTCAAGATTAATTTAGATGCTTTTGCCCTGGCTCAGAATAGACAAGCTTTTTTTAGGGTACATTGGTTAAGATTACCCTCCAATCTAATGAGTCTTATGACCAACTGGCATTTGACGCCGACGATGAGCAACTTTTCTGAAGGGAAGTCTGGAGAATGAAGCACGATATCCGTAACCTAATCAGCGAAAATTGCATGACACCTGACGAAGGATAGAACCTGTATAATCTCATCCACCCATAATTATTGGCGAATATACCCGTTGAACTTGACTTTGGTGAAGTTGATATTTTTGCTTCGCCTTTCTTTAACTTTGCTATTGGACAGTTACTGAGAGATATCAAGAGCAAAGACCTCAATCGTCTACTTAAGGTATAGAACCTTAATCCTGTTGGCAGACAAGTACTCAATCGGACTATTGAAAACTCGAATCGTTACTTTAGTAACGAAAATATTCCTTAGGCAATAGACGATGTGTTTAGTGAGCAAGCAGTTAGTACTTAATGGCGGTTAATTACACAAGACAGCCAGAAATATTTACCGCACATTAACCAAAACGTCCGGAAACATAGTCACGGGTACGGGCATCAAGTGCGTTGCTAAACATTTGAGTTGTGGCACCAAATTCAACCATTCTACCGATGCGACTTTCATCGGTGTTAAAGAAAGCAGTAAAATCAGAAATGCGAGCAGCTTGTTGCATATTGTGAGTAACGATCGCAATTGTCAGATCGCCCCGTAAACTACTAATCAGTTCTTCAATTTTCATAGTGGCGATCGGATCGAGAGCCGAACAAGGCTCATCCATCAGCAACACTTTTGGTTTCACTGCTAAAGCACGGGCGATGCAAAGTCGCTGTTGTTGCCCGCCTGAAAGTCCCAATGCCGATTTTTGGAGTTTATCTTTCACCTCATCCCAGATTGCGGCATTTTTGAGAGCAGTTTCCACGATTTCATCTAACTCCGCTTTTGGACGCCATCCGGCAATTCGGACACCGTAGACAGTGTTATCGTAAATGCTCATAGGAAAAAGATTCGGCTTTTGGAACACCATCCCAATTTGACGACGGAGCCGATTTAAGTTGACGCGAGGGCTGTAAATATTCTGAGCGAAAAATTCTACGGTTCCTTCTACCCTCACATCTGTTTCTAATTCGCTTATCCGATTGAGAGATTTAATGAAAGTAGATTTACCACAACCACTAGGACCAATAATTGCGGTGACATTATTCTGAGTAATGTCCATTGACACTCCTTCCAATGCTTTAGAAGTGCCATAATAAAAGCTGAGATTTCTTACCTTAATAGCTGGTTTTAACTTAGTTATACTTTGCATAATTTAGGAAAATAAAAATTCAAGCTTACTGCGAGTAAAATTTTCATCAAGCATTTCTCTTGCTTATGACTATGCGGGAGAGAAGACTCATCAACAAAACTATCCCGACCAAAACGAGAGACGCAGTCCAAATTAATCGAGTTTTTTCAGGAGAGGGGTCGTTATAAAAGTTAAAAATTAGTACCGATAGCGAAGCCGTGGGACTATTAATATCTTGTGACCAATCTAAACTGAATAAAGAAGTAAAAATTAGGGGTGCCGTTTCACCAGCAGCACGAGCGATCGCTAGCAAAACCCCTGTGGTAATTGCCGGAATCGCCGCAGAAACAACAACACGAAATGTCGTTTGGAAGCGAGTCCCTCCTAAAGCCGCAGAACCGAGACGTAATGATTTAGGAACAAGCTTCAAGGCTTCTTCAGTTGTCAGTACAATCACAGGTAACATAATAACAGCTAATGCGAAACCACCGGCGATCGCACTAAATTGCTTAGTTATTAATACAATTACACCATAAGCAAATATCCCGACAACAATTGAAGGAACTCCCGTCAGAATAGAAGTGATAAAGCGAACAGCACGACCGATGTGAGTTCCCGAACCAATTTCTGACAGAAATATGCCTGTCATGACTCCAGTGGGAACACTTATGAGTGCGGCAATTCCCACCATAACTAAAGTACCAAGAATTGCGTTACCAAACCCATCGTCAAGCACTGAGGCTGTAAACATAGCGGGTTTGAGACCACCTATTCCCTCTCCGACAATTTTCCATAATACTGACACCAAAGGAACCAAAGCTAAACCTGTGAGAGTGAATGCGATCGCATTCATGCTCAAGTCAAATAACCGCCTTTTAGGTGGTAAAGGACTGCATAATTCTGCTGCCAGAGAATCATCTGTTTGAGGTAATTGATTACTGTTCATCACCTTTACGTCTTCTCATAGTAAACTGAGGTTGATTAGCTATGCTTCCTACTCACAAATTGTACAATTGTTAAAGCACCAATATTAACAGCTAACGTCACTGCAAATAAAATTAAACCCAAGTACGTTAAAGCACCAATGTGCAAAGGATCTTGAGCTTCAGCAAATTCATTTGCTAGGACAGCAGGGATCGTATATCCTGGGTCGAGTAATGAAGGACTAATTTGCGCCGAGTTGCCAATAACCATAGTGACAGCCATTGTTTCTCCCAAAGCTCTTCCCAGAGCCAGCATCGCTGCACCCACAATTCCTGAGAATCCTGCTGGCAGAATGACTCGAAAAATAGTTTCCCATCGGGTAGAACCCAATGCCATCGATCCACTCCGTAATTCTTTTGGCACCACTAATAAGACATCACGACTGATTGCTGCCATTGTCGGCAAAATCATAATCGCCAGAATGATGCCAGCAGTTAACATATTAAACCCGGCAGGGTCTTGTGTATTAAATAAGGGTATCCAATGAAAAAGACTAGATAATAACTTTTGCAACGGTGTTAAGAATGGAATAAAAACAAAAATACCCCATAAACCAATAATGACACTAGGAATAGCGGCAATCAGCTCCACAATGAAAGCAATGGTTGTTCGCACCGTCGGCGGAAAAAAACTTTCACTGGTAACTAATGCTACAGATATTCCGATAGGAAAAGCTAGTAAAATTGCGATCGCACTGCTGACTAACGTACCGTAGATATAAGGTAATGCACCGAAAACTAAATTACCTATATCCCATTGTTGACTCCAGAAAAATCCCAGTCCAAACTTATGAATGGCTGGTTTCGCTTGGCGAAAAATTATCCAACTCATCCAAAACAGCAAACCAACCGTCAAAGCTGCAAAAATATAAGTCAGCCATGTAAAGCCTTGGTCTAGTCTCAAGTTTGTGCCACGGCTTACTGTAAGATCAAGATTTTCATCTACCAAATTCTGTGGTTTGCTAAAAGCTGGTTCAGAGGAATTTTCCATTACACATTAATAACAAATGAAAAAAAACACGTTTGTTGATCACGACTAATTGCTAACTGCTGCCAAAATTTACATTAAGAGCAATTAGCAATTAATTATTAGCAGATCTATACTTTTTTCACAACTTAGATTAAAACTGCTAGATACAAATTACTTGACTGAGCTATTAACTGTTTGCAGCACCTGGTTGGCAACATTATTAGGAACTCGAGTGTAATTTAAACCGTCATTATATTGCTGACCTTCGGTGAGTATCCAATTCACCAATTTTTTTACAGCAGTTCCTTTAGCGGCGTTGGGATAATTCTTGTAAATCATCAACCAAGTCATGCCAACAATAGGATAACCTTGGTCTGGATCGCCAACAAAAACACGGAAGTTCGGTGGAAAACTGACTGTAGATAAGGCTTGATTAGCACCTTCCAAAGAAGGAGCAACAAATTGCCCTTGCTTGTTCTGTACCTGTGCTGCTTTTAGTTTGTTGGTTTGGGCATATTGATATTCAACATAGCCAATAGAGCCTTGAGTGCGAGAAACTAAGTTAGCTACACCTGGGTTTCCCCTACCCTTAAGTACATTTGAAATAGTCCAGCTTGGTTGTTTGCTAGTACCAACTCTGCCTTTGAAATATGGACTAATGGTACTCAAATGATTTGTGAAGATGAAAGTTGTACCACTTCCATCAGCACGAACAATAGCTTTAATCGGCAAATTTGGCAGATTTGCATCCGGATTATCAGCTTTAATTTGAGGGTCGTTCCATTTGGTAATTTGACCAGAGAAAATACCTGGTAAAGTCTTGCGAGACAGTTTGATATCGTTGACACCCGGAACATTATAAACGATAGAAATTGCACCACCCGCAGTAGGTACTAAGACAACTCCGTTCTTAACTTTAGAGATTTCCGCATCTGTCATTGCCGCATCACTCGCACCGAAGTCAACTGTTCCGGCAGTAAATTGACTAATACCGCCACCACTACCAATTGCCTGATAGTTAATTGAAATGTCGGGATTCTTTTTCTTGACTTCACGAGCATATTGTGTATAAAGTGGAGCCGGGAAAGTAGCTCCCGCACCATTGAGTGTATCGGCTTGAGCGATCGCTGTAAAACTTGATCCGATGGTCACAGCACCGACAAATGCTGTTATAGTTGCTGCACGGTTTAAGACGTTAGTAGAAAAAATCATAGCTCCTCATCCACCTAGAAAAAAATTTTTGTCTGTTGACAACACAGAATTTAAAGTACAATGAGGACGGTTAAGCTTTTTTTAATAATTGATTAAATTAAGGTTAAATCTATCCAAAAAGGTGTTTAAATAAGACATTAGGAAAATTATTTAGAGAATTGGCAATTGGGAATAAAGAAGTAGGCGTGAATTAACACAAATTTACATTGACGCAAAGCCTCCGCACAGAGGATTGCTATATATCTCCTCAAGTACCCTTTCAGTGTGGAAAGGGAGTTAGTTGTAAGTAGGCTTGGGAGCAGAGCAATATTTGTTGTTTACATATTTATGTTTTTTGCGCCAACCTACTTAGGCAATGGAGAATATTACCAATCAACTCTCAACCATTACCATAAAAAAGAGCGCTTCACACTTTTTAAGGGAAAAATGGCGAGAGATTTACGGGGATTCATTAAAATTCTGGAAGAAAGAGGACAATTACAGCGAATTTCAGCTTTGGTTGACCCAGATTTAGAAATTGCTGAAATTGCTAACCGGATGCTGCAACAAGGTGGTCCGGGACTCATATTTGAAAACGTCAAAGGTGCATCCTTTCCGGTGACGTTGAACCTGATGGGAACAGTGGAAAGGATATGTTGGGCAATGAATATGCAGCATCCAGAGGAATTGGAAACCTTGGGGAAAAAGTTGGCAATGCTGCAACAACCAAAACCGCCGAAGAAGATTGGACAGGCAGTGGAATTTGGGAAGGTTTTATTCGATGTGCTGAAGGCGAAACCAGGACGTAACTTTTTCCCCAGTTGTCAGCAAGTTGTGATTCAAGGCGACAATTTGGATTTGAACAAGTTACCTTTGATACGTCCATATCAAGGTGATGCTGGTAAGATTATCACCTTGGGATTGGTGATTACCAAAGATTGTGAGACAGGAACACCAAATGTAGGTGTGTATCGTTTGCAACTACAATCAAAGAATACGATGACCGTTCACTGGTTATCAGTTCGGGGTGGCGCAAGGCATTTACGCAAAGCAGCAGAACGCGGTCAGAAATTAGAGGTGGCGATCGCTCTCGGTGTCGATCCCTTAATTATCATGGCTGCTGCTACGCCGATTCCCTTAGACTTATCAGAATGGCTGTTTGCCGGATTATACGGCGGTTCAGGTGTACAGTTAGCAAAATGTAAAACTCTAGATTTAGAAGTTCCAGCAGATTCAGAATTTGTGCTGGAAGGGACAATTACGCCAGGAGAAGTATTGCCAGATGGTCCGTTTGGTGATCATATGGGATATTACGGTGGCGTGGAGGATTCGCCTTTGATCCGCTTCCATTGTCTGACACATCGCACTGATCCGATTTACTTGACAACTTTTAGCGGACGTCCACCGAAAGAAGAAGCGATGATGGCGATCGCATTGAACCGGATCTACACGCCTATTTTGCGGCAACAGGTGTCAGAAATTGTCGATTTCTTCTTGCCGATGGAAGCTTTGAGTTATAAAGCGGCAATTATATCTATTGAAAAAGCATATCCGGGACAGGCAAGACGGGCAGCGTTGGCGTTTTGGAGTGCTTTGCCGCAGTTTACTTACACTAAGTTTGTGATTGTGGTGGATAAAGATATTAACATTCGCGATCCGCGTCAAGTCGTGTGGGCGATTAGTTCTAAAGTTGATCCGACGCGAGATGTATTTATTCTGCCCAATACGCCGTTTGATAGTTTAGATTTCGCCAGTGAGAAGATTGGCTTGGGTGGCAGGATGGGAATTGATGCCACGACAAAGATTCCACCGGAAACGGAGCATAAGTGGGGTGCAACTTTGGAGTCAGATCCAGAAGTCGCAGCAATGGTAGATAGACGTTGGGCAGAGTATGGTTTGGCTGATTTGCAGTTAGGGGAGGTTGACCCAAATTTGTTTGGATATGAGATGAGGTAAAGAAGACGCGGTGATAAAGAAGAGTGGAAGACAGAGGAAACATTTTTTTCTTTATTCCCCGCGTTTCCCTCTTCTTTCGAGGTACTAATTATGCCTTCTCCATTTCCGGGGATGAACCCTTATTTAGAAGATCCTGAATTATGGCCGGGAGTGCATGGGCGGTTGATAGTAGCGATCTCTGACACCCTTTCACCTCAAATACGCCCGTCGTATTTTGTCGCAATTGAGGAGCGAGTTTATCAAACCACTGGGGACGATAGACTCTTAGTTGGTATTCCCGACGTCGTTGTGCAACGTCCTCCGGTGGCAACAAATCCGACAATGCCGAATTTAGTAGTAGCTGCACCTCCTGCCCAACCTGCAACGGTGACGGTTCCCATGCCTGAAACAGTTAAGGAAAGATATTTAGAGGTGCGTCATGCGGGAACAAAAGAAGTCGTGACAGTGATTGAGGTTCTCTCACCTAAGAATAAACGTACAGGCGAAGGACGCAATGCATACGAAACTAAGCGCCTGCGGGTGTTGGGAAGTTCAACGCATCTGGTAGAAATTGATTTATTACGTGCAGTAGAACCAATGCCGATTTTAGGCAATAGTATTCAAAGTGATTATCGGCTGTTAGTAAGTCGCGGGGAAAGGCGTCCCAAAGCTGATTTATATGCTTTTAATTTACCAAGTGAGATTCCCTCGTTTCCACTGCCATTGCGTTCGACGGATATTGAACCATTACTGGATTTACAGACATTACTCAGCGAGTTATATGACCGCGCCAGTTATGATTTAGTCATAGATTATAGACACGAACCAATTCCACCACTAAAAAAAGCTTACTCAGAATGGAATGATACTTTGTTACGACAGCAAGGATTGCGTTAAAGAGGATTACATCAATGCCTTCTCCGTTTCCAGGGATGAACCCCTATTTAGAACATCCTGAACTATTCCCTGGATTACATCACTGGTTAATTATTGAAATTGCTAGATTTTTGTCTCCACAATTACGTCCTAAATATCGTGTTGCTGTAGAAGTACGAAGGTATGGAACCAATGATGAAAATTCGCTACTTGTCGGTATTCCTGATGTGGCAGTAAAAAGTCGGCAGACTGCAATATGATTCGACAATGCTGAATGTAGCAGTTGCCGCAACCCTAGTAGAACCTGTAAGAGTGACGATTCCCATGCCTTTGACGATTAAAGAAGGATATTTAGAAGTGAGAGAAGTAGGAACAGAGGCATTGATTACTACTATCGAAATTCTTTCTCCTACTAATAAGCGTTCAGGAAAAGGACGGCAAATGTATGAGGAAAAGCCTGAGCAGGTTTTAGGCAGCCGTACCAATCTAGTGGAGATTGATTTACTGCGTAGGGGGAACCCAATGCCATTTCTAGGAAATCATGTTGAAAGCCACTATCGTGTTTTAGTTTGTCGAGGCAATAAGCGTCCTTATACTGATTTATATGCTTTTAATTTACAAAATTTAATCCCTTCGTTGCCCCTACCTTTATGTTCTGGTGATACTGAACCAGTTTTAGATTTGCAGGTGTTGTTAAATGAGATATATGACATATCAGGTTATGATTTAGTAGTAGATTACAACAAAGAGGCAGTTCCAGCATTGTCAGAAGCAGATGCTCTTTGGGCTGAAGTATTGTTGCGGGAAAAAAGGTTGAGGTAATGCGTAGACGCTCAGCTAATTGCCGCAGGCATCATTCATATAAATTTGAAATTTCTTCTACTTAATTGGGAATACTAACTTTAGATTCCTCCTTAGGTTAAATCGAATTCCTATAAATATGGATTGGACTACCACACTCAGGGCGCAGCAAGTTGACTTTATCCAAAGGCTAAAATCTAGTTGTCTATTACATTGTGAAACAGTAGGTCAACATAGTGAATTAACAGTTATTTCTGACAATAGGTTAAGGGAACTAAGAGGCTTTTGCTGGCAAATGGCAGAAAAGTATAAGAGAATGTCTTCAGTTCGTGATGTTTTTATTAATAACCTGAAAGGAAAACTAGGTGAAGAAGTTGTCAAAGCACGGTTATCAAATTTGGTGACAGAAGTGGATTATGAAAAAAGACTTGGTGGTGATGGTAAGGTAGATTTTACGCTGACTTCTAATTCATCCATTGGTATTCAGGTTAAAGCTCGTCACGGCAGCCTTGATACAGTTCGATGGTGGATTAGCCAAGAGGAAATTGAGAAAAACAGTGTATTAGTATGTATTTTGATTCAGGAGGAAGTGAATGAGGCACAGCCTAAATATAACCTAATTATGGCTGGTTTTTTACCAACTAATATGATTAATGTGAATAACGGTGTAGCATCATTAGGAATAGATGTATTGCTATATTGTGGTGGGTTACACAGCTATTTATCAAGCTTGAAACCTTATAAAAGTATAGATGGTATAGTAGAAAATGATTTTATTAAATTATGTCCAGAGAGTGAAAAACCCTTTGAAGAAACTAAAGAAAACTATATAGAGCGTCAAAAAATAAGCCTATCAATTGAGTATTTTATTCTCGGTAACACATGTTATGAAAAACAAGACTATCAAGGTGCATTTAATAACTATAATCAGGTTATACAACTAAATCATAAAATTTATGACGCCTATTTATGTCGTGGTTGCACTCGTTGTGTATTAGGAGATATTCGAGGAGCAAACGAGGATTATAATCAGGCAATTTTGATAAATCCACTGGATGAAAAGTCTTACTTTAATCGGGGTAATTTACGTTATGAGATAGGAGATGTTCAGGGTGCGATTGAGGATTTCAACCAAGGACTAAAAATTAATCCCAAAAGTGCTTATGCCTTTTTCGGACGAGGTACTATCCATTATAAGATAGGAAATACCTCAGCCGCTATTGATGATTATACTCAGTCGCTCAGAATTAATCCAAAATCTGCTGAAGCTTATCTCAATCGTGGTTTTATCCATTACGCTATCAGAGATACACAAAAGGCGATTGAGGATTTTACTCAAGCAATAAGCATTAATCCTAAGTTGGTTGAAGCGTACTTTTGGCGTGGAGCAGCTCGTTATGATAAACGAGTAGACAAAGGAGCTATTGTGGATTTTACTCAGGTCATCAAACTCAACCCTAGCTACGCTTCAGCATATGTGAGGCGGGGCATTGCTTTCGATGCAATAGGAGAATATCAGAGAGCTATTGAGGATTTTGAGCAGGCATTGATAATTAATCCAGATTATGCATACGCACATGAAAAGCGTGGTGCTGTTTATTATTATTTAAAACATATGCAGTATGCAATTAGAGATTTACAGAAAGCGGCAAGTTTTTATCAACAAGAAGGGAAGGAAGAAGATTATCAAAGAGTGCTAGAGATGCTGAAAGAGATTCATGACTCACCAACTTATTTATAATTAAAAATCAACTGAAATTAGACAATTAGTAATTATAAATATTAAGTTTCTTGACTTGATATGAAATATACTTATACTTCCAAACGCGATAGCATTAGCTCCCTCCATTGAGAGCGGGGTTGTGGTTGGGTTCTATCTCTGTAACCAATCCACAATCTTTTCCAACACCCCATCGATTGAATCCAACACATCCTCATTCCTAAATCGCACCACCTGCAACCCTAGACTTTCCAGAAATTCCTGACGAATTGCATCCTCTTGCTGAGTGTACTGGTGAACTGCGCCATCTACCTCTATAATTAACTCTGCTTCTCCACAGTAAAAATCTACAATAAAACGGTCAATTGCGTGTTGACGGCGAAACTTGAAGCCTAATTGCTTGTTTCTCAACTTTTGCCAAAGTTTCTGTTCTGCGGGAGTAGGTTCGCGCCGCATCTGTCGCGCCAGTGGCTTGAGTTTTACCCAAAGTTTAGGTGATGTTTGCCAACTAGATCCTGAAACCCCACCCCCTAGCCC
>JAQYWO010000155.1 GCA_029379215.1 Rhizonema sp. PD37 | reverse complement strand
GTAGTGAGCGATTTATCGCTCAATTTTAAGCACTAAAGTGCTTACTACGAACTTTTACAATTTATTAGAACTAATGACATGGACTACTAGTTAATCAGCATCAGCATTGAAAAATACTACGTTTAATTCTTCTAGTATGGATGGAGGTTCATAGCCCAAAGCAAAAGCCTTGGAACTATTTAAAGAAACGTCACTTGGTCGAGGCGCTGCCATTTTCACATCTTGTTGTCGGCAAGCTTTAAGTTGATTGGCTGGGAGTTGAAATACTTCTACTAATAAACGACCAAAATCATAACGCGATATCCGCTCTTTTCCACCTAGGTGAATGCGTCCATAAATTTCTTTTTCCAAAGCCAATAACAGTCCTTTTGCCGCAGTTTTTCCACTAACTGGAGTGCGAAATTCGTCTATAAATAAATTTAATTCCTTTCCCTCTTTTAAAGTTTGAATAAATGACTGTATAAAGCTTGTGGCTGTTGGTGTTGCCATGCCAAACATCAATGGCATCCGACAGACTGCGGTTAGAGGGTAACGTTCTAGCATACCTTCCTCAGCCAACACTTTTTGCTCTCCGTAAATGTTGACAGGACTTACGGGATCTGTTTCCTTGTAGGGAGCATTTAAGCCATCAAAAACTAAGTCAGTTGATGTAAAAACGCAAGGAATAGAATAATCTGCACAAAGTCCAGCGATATTGTAAGATGCTATTACATTAATTGCATGTGATTCATCTGAATGAGTTTGACAAAAATTGGGTTGAGATAGTGCTGCTGTATGAATAACTGCTGTAGGTTGGATTTCACTAAATATCTGTTGAATCTGTTGAAAATTTGTCAAGTTAACTTTAAGCAGATTTATGCCAGTAATTTCTAATGAATGAGAAAAATATGTTCCAGAAACTTCCCATTCTTGCTTTGCTAACTGACAAAGATGCCATCCTAAAAAGCCACTGGAACCTGTAACTAACAGTTTTTTCATGCTCGATTGTTCATTTGCAAGGAGAAGATCGCGTACTGATAACACATCAGCTTTTCGCTACAGTATTATATGCGTTTGCTCACTGGCGAAATCACTATTAAGACAGAATTTCAGGTTGAGGAGTGCCAAAATAGTAAGGATTCAGCTTAGATAAGAGCGATCACACTGTTACTCCTTTTCAGAGTTAAGCTTAGATCTGAAGATTAATACAATTCATTTTGTACAGCATGACCGCTGACTGTTGAGAGCTGAATGCTTTCTAAAATATAAACATGCCGATTGACTCCAACTCCAACTCATCCCAGTCTAATCCCTCAGAAACTAATGTTGAACACGACTTACAAGCAGATGATTTTGACGGTGCAACTGAGAATAGCCTGTTTCCAGATGCACAAACCACTCAACAAGCCTTAGCAGCGATCGCATCGCTACAGTCGCCGCACAATACAGCAAATCTACAAAAAGTACTTTTAAGTGTAAAACGCCCGATAGAAGCTGTTACAGTCAATCCGCTCATCTCGCTCTTAATTCTTGTAGCGATCGCCATCACCATTATTGGATTAATTTTGAATAACTGGATAGTTGGCAGTTTGGGAATACTATGCGCTTTGCTACTATCCCTAAAAGTACTGTTACCTTGGTTGCAAATTCTTATAGACAAATGGTTTTCATTCCGAGAACGATCGCTGTTTATTGCGTTTTTGGGAATCATTGTCGCCTTGATTGGTTCGATCAAGTTCTCTGGTGTGGGCGATCGCCTACTAGACTGGGGAAGTAAGGTTAACTGGGAAGCTTCCGGCACACTGGCAGAATGGTTTGGTGCTTTGGGGCAAATCTTGATCGCCGTCGTCGCAGTTTATATAGCTTGGCGACAGTACGTAATTTCCAAAGACTTGACAATTCAGCAAAACCTGCTGACTGTTCAGCAAAATATTATCACCCAGCAACAAACAATTGATTCCTATTTCCAAGGGGTCTCCGATTTGGTATTAGATGAAGAAGGATTATTAGAAGATTGGCCGCAAGAAAGGGCGATCGCCGCAGGGCGCACAGCAGCAATTTTGAGTAGTGTCGATGGCAGTGGCAAAGCAAAAATTCTCCGCTTTCTCTCACGTTCTAAATTGCTGACACCTCTCAAACGCGATCGTCACCTTGGTCGTGCTATTCTTGATGGTTGTGGTGGTTATGCCGAAGACCGCGTTGCTGGTTTGCGAGTTATCGATTTAGGAGTTATGCTTGCAAGCGCAAACCTTGCGGGTACAGATTTGCGTTGGACTGACATCTCAGAAGCAAATCTTGTCCGCGCTGATCTGAGTCATTGTGACTTAGTCAAAGCTAACCTTTCCCGCACTATATTATACGAGGCTAATCTCAGTGGTGCCGACCTCAACGCGGTTCGGCTATTTTACGGTTCAGCAGAAGTCGCATCACCTCGCAGTCGCACAGAACCCCCAAACTACCAAACGGGAGAACAGACTGGTGCCGTTGTAGAAAATATTAATTTTACAGGTGTAAGGCGGATGTCTGACTCTCTACGTTACTACTGCTGCGCTTGGTGTGGCGAAAAAAGGAGGGGTACTATTCCCGGTGGTTGCGAAGGCCTACCTAATAAGTTAGGACGGTAAGAATGATTCGCTATCAAACCGCATTTGATGAAATCACTGGCTTCTTTCGTGAAAAGCAACACCAAATTTTTTATACTAGTATTTTTGTACTAAGAATATGCTATTGTGGACCAAATATTTAAAATGTAAGTAAGTCAGCGATAAAAAACCTAATTATGTAAAGAAAAGTAAAGTTAATAAAATTATATTGTAGTAAGCGCTTACTACATACCAAAAAAATCATTCAATCCTTAGCTAATAACTGATCGACTTTCTTTGAGGTCTTAGCCATGACAGTTGCTCAAGTCCAGTCAGGAGTTCCCCATCTAACTTATCACGTAAAGTGGGAGAAACTCCCAGAAGATTATCTTTTACCAGATGAACCAGTGGAAAATACTAGTCAACCCCTTATAGCTGCCGCCCTACGGGAAAGCATGGAGTTAATCGGATTGTTAACTCCAGGACGACTGATTGCTTCCAACCTGGGTATATGTGCCACAGTCAATGGCAAGACGATTGTCAAAGCACCAGATTGGTTATATGTACCTAACGTTTTACCCCCAGAATCTCAAGGGACGCGTCGAAGTTATACTCCACGTGTGGAAGGAGATGCTCTATCAGTAGTTATGGAGTTTTTGTCAGAAACAGACGGTGGGGAGTACTCATTTCGACCTTTCTATCCATACGGTAAACTTTGGTTCTACGAACGGATTTTACAAGTACCTGTTTATGTTATTTTCGAGCCAGATGAAGGTACGCTCGAGATCCGACAATTGCAGGAAAGTCAGTATCAAATACAGCAGCCAGATGAAAATGGACGCTACTGGATAGCTTCCTTAAATCTCTATCTTGGAATTTGGCACGGTACAAAAGCTGAGCGCACAGGCTACTGGTTGCGTTGGTGGGATGCTGATGGTAACTTGTTGTTATGGGGAGCAGAGCGTTTGGGACAGGAACGTCAACGCGCAGAGCAAGAAAGTCAACGAGCACAAAGATTAGAATCATATCTCCGCTCTCAGGGAATCGATCCAAACCAAATTCCTTAGCTATTTGATATTGTCAATGCTCAAATTCAGAGAAAGTTAGCACAGATCAGTCTCGATTTGGGATACGAATTGCCAATTCTTTGTACACCCTATGAACTGCTTGGAGGTTGACTATGTTCCACGATGAGATTGTTGAAGAAATCCACAGAATTCGTGAAGAGTACTCTTGCTCATTCAATCATGACTTGAGAGCTATCTTTGCCGATTTGCAAAAGCAACAAGCTGAAAGCGGCAGAGAAGTTGTAAACTTGTCGCGAAAGCCCAGTCTAACAAAACGTTGGAGCGGGCGGGCGAGAGATCTTGGTGGAGATGAAAAGGATACTAGCCACCGCTCAACTTAGCCTTACATAACTGCCCATGTTAAGAGGGTGTTTGAAAAACTAAGGACGCAAAATCCGACTTTTTTTAAGGCTGGGATGAGTTTAATCAGTGCGACGTGATGAACGCTTCTTCCAATTCTGCAAACTCCGATCCACTCCCCAAATTAACAACCCTGCAACTAAACCCAATGCGAGACACCCTTCCCAATTCCTGCTGACTGGGTACAAGGGGAATGTCCGCATTGTTGTTTACCATTTGCAATAATGGCAAAGCGTTAAAAGCGTTGTTGAAATTTGCAGCTTGATCCTTTCATTGAAAAAGTACTCGGAGAGATTTTCTTAGCGATCGCAAAACACCTAGCGGCATAGAGAATGACGTTATGGTATAGATAAAGTCGGGAATGTTGGTGCAGTCGGATAAGTTTGTGGAAAGTTAATTTCAAGTTAAATAAAAATCAAACAGAGTTTAGTAGTTTACAATACCTGAGTTCGGCGTAAGAAAATGACAAGCTAAATAAATATATCAAAAGCAGTAAAATTCCCATACCACTGAAGGGTTTAAAGCTACGCTTTAAACCAGGTGATGTAAATGTCAATACTAAATATATGATAACTTTACATATCTTAATAGTTGCCTAGACTTTAGTGGCATTAAATGGCATACCTTATATATAGAGACAACTTCAGATGAATAGATGAGACTGCTGAAAAGGTGTCTATATATAGCTTTCTAACCTATGGGCGATACTGGATTTGAACCAGTGACCCCTTCCGTGTGAAGGAAGTGCGCTACCCCTGTGCTAATCGCCCGTAACTTTATAGAATAACATAGACAGCCTCAAATTGCAAGAAAGGGAGAAAAATGCACCCTGCACCATACAGTCTTTATGAGATGTCAGGAACTGGACATAATACTACTGATTATCTCTCCTGATTTTTTAATCTCCCTGCGGATACTCATCCCACAGAGTTGTTATATCCCGTAGACTTTGGTGGTTGCCATCACCCAAAATCACGTGATCGAGAAGGGGAATGCCCAAAAACTGCGCTCCGTTTAGCAATTGGCGTGTTAATTCGATATCTTCGTTGCTGGGTTCGACGTTTCCAGAAGGATGATTATGAGCTACTATGACTCGCGTTGCACCTTGACGAATCACTTCTCGAAAAATCTCACGAGGCGGTGCTAGGGTTTCGGTAGCTGTGCCAATCGTGATCACTTGTGTTCCCAGCAAGCGATTTCTCACATCTAATAACACTACGGCAAAACGTTCCTTCGTTTGCCACATCAGGTCTTGACTGAGAGCCGCTGCTGCCGCAGCTGGACTATCAATAACTGTATTTTCTCCGGGACGTGATTGAAATGCTCTTTTCCCTAACTCAATTGCCGCCATAATTGTTGTCGCCTTCGCTGGACCAATTCCAGGAATTTGAATTAATTCAGGGGCGTTGACTTCTCGTAAAACGACCAAAGGATCGCGTTGGTGTTTGCTAAGTTCTTGCAAGATGTATTGTCCTAAACCCACGGCAGAAAGCTTTCCGTGTCCTTGACCGGTGCCTAGCAGAATTGCAATTAATTCAGCTGTGGCTAAAATTTTTGGACCATATGTTAATAATCGTTCACGCGGACGCTCTGTCACAGGTATGTCAGCAATCCTGAGGCAATAAGTCATAGGCAGATTAAATAAACAAAGATAATTTTTAACTAATCTTCAGTTTTCCCTCTCGTACTTGTCAAGCTATGCCTATTTCAATAAATATATAATTTTTTACAATTGTTCTTATATAAGGGAGCGTTTAACAAGATTTCGTATTTTTACATGTTATCTGGATTAGACCCCAGGACAGTTTAGGGGCGGGTTTGGCAAGATTTTTCGTTTGAGCGTGACAATTTATGAGACGAAACCCCAGGACAGTGTAGGGGCGGGTTTGGCAAGATTTTTCGTTGAGAGTGGCAAGTGATTCGATTAAACCCGCCCCTACTCATGGATGGATTTGTGTTGCCTTGAGCATGTGGTAAGTGATCAAAAGCTGGGTAAGAGCAAGAGGATAACTTTGGAGTGACTCCCCAGTTGTACCAGCTATTTTACCTAACTCAGGGTTGCTTTCGCGATCGCATACACTCCGTAAGTGAGGCATATCCGAACAAATGATTTGTTCTAGCTTATTAACTTGTTGTAAAGTGGCATGACCATCTACTTCCAGCACATCAACTGGTTTACCCATATCCCTGTCTAGTTCTAAACGGATTGCTGACTCAAAATTGCCGTTACCAGAGCTAACAATCTGTGTAAAATCTGGATGGGGAACAGTGGGACGCAGCACTAGACTCACATTTAGATGTCCGTTTGTTTGCTCCAAATCATCGGTGGGAGGGTAGAAACTCACTACTATATCTGACCACTGCCGTTGTGGCTGGATGAATTCTTCTGAATCTGGTAGACGTTTTTTAAGTTCTGTCAACACCTGTTCTTCCGTATATCCCCGTTTGTTTGTATCTCGCTTGACTTTCCACTTAGCGCGTAGTGGTTCAGGGGGGGCTAGGTAAACTTTTATATCATAACAATCGCGAGTTGCACGGGTTGAATAACCGAGCAATCCCTCAGCAATCACAAATTTGCCTGGTTTTATGTATACAGGTGGCTCAAACGAGCCTGTTTTGTGACTGTAAACTGGCTTCAGGATTGCCTGTCCTGTCCGCAGCAATGACAGGTGCTGCTGCATGATATCTAAATAGTTACAGTCGGGATGGAGGGCTGTAATCCCCTTCTCAGCACGTTGTTTACGATCATAACGATGGTAATCGTCCGTACAGATAACCGTGACATTTTCTGCTCCGAGTACTTGAGCAATCCCCTTAGTTAATGTTGTTTTACCAGCGGCGCTGTCACCTACAATACCAAGAATTATTGGACGACTCATATTTTCCCCGCTCATATACTAAAATTTAATTTTTAATTGTATTTTAGTTTACTGTTTTTTAGACAATAATCAAATTAAACTCTTGAAATCTTCTTTAACTACTATCTATTTCGCTCAGCAAAAATCAAGCTTTTTAAAGTTTTACAAAGATTTATATCAATTAATAAAAGGAGATTTTGTTAGGTTAATTTTTAATAAGAAAAAACTAATAATGATAGTAGTAGTTATATTGAAGTTGTCAAATACTCATGCATGTAGCTACTAACAACGAGTAATAACTAGATTTTGAAACACGCTTTTCTCAAAATAGATTAATAAACTGCTCTTAAACTTCAAGGCGATCGCATCTCTAATGGCAAATCAAACGCTAGGACTCGAAAAACATTTACATGATTATTTACTATCGATTTCTGTACGCGAACCGGAAATCTTAACCCAACTGAGGCAGGAAACTTCCCAGCATCCTCAGAGTAGGATGCAGATAGCTCCAGAACAAGGGCAGTTTATGGCAATGCTCGTACAGTTAATGGGGGCAAAGAAAACCCTTGATGTGGGTGTCTTTACAGGTTACAGTTCTCTAGTCGTAGCATTAGCGTTGCCAGCAGATGGCAAAGTTGTTGCCTGCGATGTGAGTGAAGAGTATACGGCGATCGCTCGTCGCTATTGGCAGCTTGCAGGAGTGGCGAATAAAATTGACCTCCATATTGCCCCAGCACTCTCAACTCTAGACAACTTACTAGAATCAGGACAGGCCGGTACTTTTGATTTTGCTTTCATTGATGCTGACAAGACTAGCTACGATGGTTACTACGAACGCTCTCTAGAACTTTTGCGTCCAGGTGGACTGATTGCTATTGACAATGTCTTCTTGTCAGGACAAGTTGCAGATACCCAGGTGCAAGACAATAGAGTCAAAACAATGCGAAACTTCAACCAGAAGCTGCATCAGGATCACCGCGTCACCCTCAGCTTAATGCCAATCGCAGATGGATTGACACTAGCGTTGAAGCGTAGTTAAGGCACAGGGGGAGGAAGAATTAAAACTTTATATTTTTAATTTTTAATTGAATTTCCTACTCCTCACTCCGTCCTTGTTGATGAATGGCAATACGCCCGTCGAAAACAAAACACTCTCCCTCCCACAAACTCTCCGACTCTGGGACTTCCTCCAAATATTTGAGAATCCCGCCTTTAAGGTGATAAACTTCTTCAAACCCTTGTGACAACATGAAGGATGAAGCTTTTTCACACCGGATACCGCCAGTACAAAATAAGGCAACCTTTTTGTGTTTATTGGAATCGAGGTTGTTGCGGACGTAATCTGGGAATTCACTGAACGAGTGAGTTTGAGGATTTTGCGATCGCTTGAAGGTACCCATATTCACCTCAAAATCGTTCCGGGTGTCAACAATTGTAACTTCTGGATCACTGAGCAGGGCATTCCAGTCTTTTGGACTGACATAAACGCCGACTTGTTGATTGGGATCCACTTCGGGTAAGCCAATAGTGACAATTTCTTTTTTTAAACGTACCTTCATGCGGTTAAATGGCGAAAAATCAGCATCAGACTCTTTGTGTTCCAGATCTGCCAGACGAGGATCGGAACGTAAAAAACAGAGAACAGAGTTAATGCTGTCTGGTGAACCCGCAATTGTACCGTTGATGCCTTCAAGTGCCAGCAAAATCGTCCCCTTGACGCCTTGCTCTCTACAAAGAGACAGTAAAGGGTATTGTTTCTCAGCAAAATCTGGGAGTCTGACAAATTTATAAAGTGCTGCCACAATAATTTTCATTTTTTTTTGATTCTAGTAGTGCAAAATCACAATATTTAAGTTATGATAGTCAGGACGAACAAATTCAACTACCTGATTTCATTTTACGGGGGTTTAGCTCAGTTGGTAGAGCGCCTGCTTTGCAAGCAGGATGTCAGCGGTTCGAGTCCGCTAACCTCCATATAAATTCTGTTTATAAGATGATCTGTATAAAGTCAAGAATCTACGCAAAGTTTCTTAATAAGAACCTTCGCGCTCTTGATAAAAACTCGTAGTTATGATATTGACAAGCAATAGACACTACGAACATGAGAGCAATTTTTTTATGCAGATCTACTTATGAGTTTATCTTCACCTAACAAAATCACCCAAACTGAGAAAATATGTAAACAACACAACTTTGAGTCATACCCAGCCGTGAACGTTTCTACAAATCCTTCTATTGCAACGCAGTCGCGCAAAGCCGATCACATCCGCATTTGCCTGGAAGAAGATGTCCAATTCCACTCCACGACGAACGGATTAGAACGCTATCGCTTCAGGCATTGTTGTCTACCAGAACTTGATCGCAATGAAATTGACATTAGCACTACATTCTTGGGGAAGCGGCTAGGCGCACCACTGCTGATTTCTTCTATGACTGGAGGAACAGAGCAGGCGGGAATCATAAACTACCGTCTCGCGGAAGTTGCCCAGCACTATAAGTTAGCGATGGGTGTAGGTTCTCAACGGGTGGCGGTGGAGAAACCTCAGCTAGCCGATACCTTTGCGGTTCGTAAGTGTGCTCCTGATGTTCTTTTGTTTGCCAACTTGGGTGCTGTTCAACTGAACTATGACTACGGTTTAGATCAATGTCTCCGAATCATTGATATCTTAGAGGCTGATGCCCTAATTTTGCACCTAAACCCACTGCAAGAGAGCATTCAAACGCGAGGTGATACAAACTTCAAAGGATTACTTGACAAAATATCTCAAGTATGCCAGAAACTACCAGTGCCTGTAATTGCTAAGGAAGTTGGTAATGGGATTTCGGCAGCAATGGCAGAGAAACTGATTGCTGCTGGGGTGACGGCAATTGATGTGGCTGGTGCAGGTGGTACATCTTGGGCGAAGGTAGAAGGCGAACGAGCGTCCAATCCTTTACAACGACGTTTGGGGACGACATTTGCAGATTGGGGTTTGCCTACAGCGGAGTGTATTACGAGTATTCGTGCTGCGAAGAGTGATATTCCCTTGATTGCTTCAGGAGGATTGCGTAACGGACTTGACGTAGCAATGGCGATCGCTTTGGGTGCTGATCTAGCTGGTTTGGCAATGCCTTTCTTGCAAGCTGCGGCTGAATCGGGAAGCGCACTTCACAATTTGGCTGAAGTTTTAGTTGCTGAAATCACTACAGTACTATTTTGCACTGGTAAAGCGACTTTGAACGATCTCAAGTATTCTGGAACTTTAGAGCAAAGACAATAGAAGTAGGGGCAGGTTTTATCGAATAATTTTGGCGCTGGGTAAGTTATCTGATGAAACCTGCCCGTACAGGTGTCAGCAGTAGGGGCAGGTTTCAGTGATTAATTTTGGCTCTGGTAAGTTATCTGATTAAATCTGCCCCTACAAAACGTTTATTATAAAGTGCGTTGCTCCAGTTCCCATTGAGATGACTAAAAGTGCAACTGGCACCATATTGCTTTATCGGTGAGTAGCAGCAAATGCTGTGAGGGTGTTACCAATGAAGTAGCTATGGATAAAAATGTGGAACTTTTGTAGGTGTTTTTATTCTCGCTCGACAAAACTTTTGAGTAATTAGTTATCATGCGTAATTTTATTAAACAAACTTTTGCCAGTGCAATTGGAAGCTTACTAGGGCTGATAATTTTTTGCGGGCTGGGAACTGGCGGATTGTTTTTGCTTTTGTTAGCTGTGTCTTCTAGCGAAACTACTCCGTCCGTGAAAGATAAATCAGTGTTAGTTTTTGACTTATCAATGAATATTAGCGATAGTGAACCCAGTTCTAACGAGTTTCTTCAGAAAGCACTATCAGGAGAAGATAACAATCAGATGTCGCTCCGTACGGTTCTTGATACTTTAGAACAAGCACGGCTTGACTCGCGAATTGTCGGTATATACTTAGATGCTACTCATCCTTCCGCTGCTGGTGCAACTGGCTTTGCCACTCTCAAAGAAGTCCGTCAGGCGTTAGAGAAGTTTCGCGCCACAGGAAAAAAGGTTGTGGCATATGGCATGGAGTGGGATCAAAAAGATTACTACCTGAGTTCAGTTGCAGATACGATTATGCTCAATCCTTTAGGAGAAATGGAAGTTAAAGGTTTGGGGATACAAACAATGTTCCTAGCCGGGGCTTTGCAAAAGTATGGTGTTGGCGTTCAAATCGTGCGGGAAGGAAAATTCAAGGGAGCAGTGGAACCGTTGATACTGACAAAGTTTAGTCCAGAGAACCGCGAGCAAACTCAAAAATTGTTGAATGATGTTTGGACGGATTGGCGCACGTCTGTGGGAACAAGTCGTAAAATTGACCCACAACAGTTACAGGCGATCGCAGACAATCAGGCTTTGTTGCCAGCAGAGCAAGCCAAAACCAGCCATTTAGTCGATAAGATCGGGTATTTTGATGAAGTTATTGCTGACCTCAAGCAATTGACCGATAGCAAGACTGAAGATAAGACATTCCGTCAAATCAGCTTTAATAACTATGCAGAAGTGTATCACAAACCAGTGGGAAGGGAGCGCTTCGCACTGAATCGCGTTGCTGTCGTTTATGCGGAAGGAGAAATTGTTGATGGCCAAGGTAACAATGGAGACGTTGGTGGCGATCGCTTTGCCAAAATCTTTCGCCGACTGCGACAAGATCGCAATGTGAAAGCAATTGTACTGCGGATCAACAGTCCAGGAGGTAGCGCTACGGCCGCAGAAGTGATGCAGCGAGAAGTCAGGTTGACTCGACAGACTAAACCAGTTGTCGTATCAATGGGCGATCTCGCTGCATCAGGTGGCTACTGGATTGCCACTGACTCTAACCGGATTTTTGCGGAACCAAATACAATTACAGGTTCCATAGGTGTTTTTGGTCAATTATTCAATCTCCAAAAGCTGGCAAATGACCACGGGATCACTTGGGATACGGTGAAAACAGGGAAATACGCTGATAGCCAGACTGTTTCTCGCCCCAAATCTCCTGAGGAATTGGCTATTTCCCAGCGCAGTGTTGACCGAATTTACAATTTATTCTTGAACAAAGTTGCTCAAGGTCGAAAGCTTCCAGAGCAAAAAGTGGCGGAAATTGCTCAAGGACGAGTTTGGTCGGGTACAGCAGCCAAGGGGATAGGTTTGGTAGATGAAATTGGCGGTTTAGATACTGCTATCAAATATGCTGCCCAACAGGCAAATCTCGGAGACAATTGGGAATTACAAGAGTATCCCAAGTATGGTACATTTGGAGAGCGTCTGTTTGGACAAGTGGCACAAGAGACACGAAGCACATTAGGAATCAATCAAGCGCAATTCAAATCAGCAGATCCTATGTCAGTAGAGTTCCAGAAGCTTCAACAGGAGATTGCTATTCTACGCAAAATGAACGACCCACAAGGTGTGTATGCTCGCTTGCCCTTCAACTTCCAAATCAAGTAAAGGGTAATTGGAAAGAAGGGTCAAGAGGGGATTTTTCTTTCTTTATATTCCCCAAATACACAATCTATCTGTAGAGGTATCCTGACAAAATCAACACGGGTGTGTAAAGTAGTAAGTGGTATCTTACAATCTGCACGATTTTACACAACCATCTATGGATAGAAAAACGAAACGTCTTCTGCTCCTTGTTGTTTCCTGTAGTGTAACTGGTGTCATTTTAGGAGGAAGCGCCAGTTGGGCACAAAGCAATATCTGCTTGCATGCTAGTACAGTGACAAGTGAATGCTTAACGCATGACCCCATAACCAAAACTATAGAGGGAATGAGTACAGGACTAGTAGCCGGGGCTGGGGCAGCTTTTGGTGCAGCATGGAATTTACGCCATGAAGAGTAAAGAAGCCACGACAATGTCTCTCTCTCGCGGAGTTTTCTGTAAAAGAGATGATAGTATGTGCTTTAGTTAAGAATTTGTCATAGTTTTAGTTACGTAGAGATGTTGCACTGGAACATCTCTACATGTTTGGTATATTATGGCTGTCTCTAAAGCTAGCATCCTAAATAGCAATAAATTGTCAATCACAAAACGAGAAATTAATTTGGTAAACTACTAACACGGCGTTGGATGCCTCATAACCATCGATTCAGGCGATCGCCGACTAAACATATTAATGCTGGGCGCATTCATCCATGACAATATTAGCAAGTGCTACAGTAGATGTAGTTGCATGGGTAAGGCGTCGAGCGCGTGTAGAGACAAAAATCTGTATCTTCAAAATAAATCACCGATATTTTCTTGATGGTACATGGGAACAGATTTATTCGGGGAATAAATCTAAAGTCCGCTAATGCGTGCATCTAAAATCGAATAGCTTAACAAGCTTCGGTTAACTGTATTGAGTGGAAAAAATGATTCGGATCTTATTAGTTGATGACCAATTTTTGATCCGTGAGGGACTCAAGAGTATGCTTGAGTCCAATCCAGACATGCAAGTGATCGGGGAGGCGGAAAATGGGCAACGGGCGCTCGAACAGATACCCACACTTCAACCCGATATTGTGTTAATGGATATCCGGATGCCTGTAATGGATGGAGTTGCGGCAACTGGAGCGATCGCTCAACACTATCCCAATACTAAAGTGTTGGTTTTGACGACTTTTGATGACGATGAGTACGTCTCGCAAGCGATGCGGTTGGGAGCTAAAGGCTATCTGCTCAAGGATACTGAACCAGATGAACTGGCGCTGGCAATTAGAGCCGTCTATAAAGGACATACTCAACTAGGTCCGGGATTGTTTGAGAAAGCTTTAATGTCCGTTGCTCCAAGAGATTCTACCATTGAGCAACCCCCTGAACTTGCACAACTTACACCTAGAGAGTTAGATGTACTACGTTTGATGGCTTCTGGAGCTAATAACCGTGAGATTGCCCAATCGCTTTTCCTTTCGGAGAATACTGTGAAAAATTATGTCACAAATATTCTCAGTCGTTTAAATTTGCGCGATCGCACTCAGGCAGCCCTGTTGGCTCATTCTCTGTTCAGATAATCTTAGAGATATTATAACATGTTCGATTAATGAGTTATAAATAAAAGATAGGTTCGTAGTTGCGCTTTAGGACTCTTACTCCCTTCCCGCCAAAAGAATACCGATAAATTTAACCGCTAAGACAAGGCAGTGCGGTGCGGGGGTTCCCCAAAGCCAGATGCCTGCGACGGGAAACCCGTCTTCTCAGGAGCGGAGACGCTGCGCGAACAGCACTGGCTCCCGTTGAAGCATCTGCCGCGCCAAGGAAGCCAAGTTTGAGGATTCAAGAGTTAGGTAATTTTACACTCGTGTTGGGAGTAACAGTTTGAGAGTGCTAAAGCGTAACTACGTATCTTATTATAAGTGTTCAACCGAACATAAGATTAGCTAAAACAAGTTCTCTATTAATTCTCTTTTTAGTCACATACAGAATACTCATAAAAAGTACCTTGATCACAAATTTGGGAGAGTCGCAGGGGTGAGAGTTATAATTCTGTACAGGCTATAAATGAGAAGTACTATAGATTTTTTTAATGTATGTGATTCAATTGAAAATAGTATAATATGAGGATTGGCAGAAATGCCGTCTTACAGCTAGAGTTGCTAACTATATGTGTTAAAAACATGACTTTAATCATAGTTAAATTCATGACTTTTGACTCCTGTTGTCTTTGAATCTGAATTTCTATGATGGACATAGCTTGAATTCAACAAGCATTTTTCAACATTTATAGTCAGGAAAACCTACTATGCATTTGAACAAACCTCTCATCCTGATGGGTGCAGTTAGTTTAGTCACTTTAAGTGGTGTCGCAGCATCTCCTGCTCTAGCTGATACTCCGTATCAAGATTATAGAATTCATCGGGAACACGAAATTCGTCGGGCAGAACGAATTCGTTGGGAACGTGAACATCGAATATATGAAGCTCGTCGGGCAGAAGAAATTCGTCGGGAACGCGAACATCGAGCATACGAAGCTCGTTTACACGGATGGTAACGGACTTCGGTGAGTTGAATCTGAAAGTATCTTTCCAGATTTAACTCGCTCCATAAGTAATTAGGGGCATCTCCATTTTTATCCTAAAACACAGTTGGTAAAGAAAAAATTCCCAAAGGAGGCGTATTTATGAAATATAAATTAGATTACAAACTTATATTAAGCTCTGCTGCGATCGCAATCCTTGCGGCAGGTTGTCAATTCTCATCTCCCGGTGGCAAAGTTTCTCAGAATAACCCTACCCAGGATGTAACAGATGCTTCAGCTCCGACTGAAGTTGCTCAAACTTCAGAGAAATGGTCAGATCTTAATTTAACTGACGCGCAAAAAGCACAAATGAAACAGATTAGAGAGCAAACCAAGACGAAAATAGCTGCCCTCTTATCTCCTGAGCAACAAACACAATTCAAAGCGGCAAGTCAGGGTTCTCATAAATCACCAATGAAGTTATTGCGATCGCTCAACCTTTCAAAAGAGCAAAAACAACAAGCCCGCGAAATTATGCGTGATCAACGGCAGCAAATACAGGCAATTCTTACCCCAGAACAGCAAGCAAAAATGAAAGAACATCGTGGATCTAAGGAACAACCTTCATCTTAATTATCCGGCAAGACTAAGACCCCCGACTTCTATGAAGTCGGGGGTCTTAATATTAACTAGCTTGTCTTGGTAACTCTACTCGAAAAGTTGAACCTTCCCCCAGTTTACTCTTAACAGTAATTGTTCCATTCATCAGACGTAGCAATTTGTCAACAATTGCCAGTCCCAAACCAGTTCCACCATGCCTACGTGTGATGGACTGATTGACCTGCCTAAACTCGTGGAAAATGTTTTTTAACTCATCTTCGGGGATACCAATACCAGTATCCCTCACCATCAACGCCACTCGGTCTTGACCGACTTGTTGCACTTCCACAAACACGCCACCAGTGTCTGTAAACTTAATGGCATTGGATAGTAAGTTGACCAACACTTGCCGGACACGATTGCTATCGTTGACAATCCTGTGATTCTGGATGTCAATGTGAATACCCAAGGTTAAGTTTTTCTGGTCAGCCAAGAAACGCAATTCTTCTGTTACTGTAGTTACAAGTTCCACCAAGTTAAATTCTTGCTTTTGCAGATTCAACCTCCCAGCTTCTAAAGTCGAGAAATCAAGTATATCCTCGATCAGCGCTAGTAGGTGTTTCCCACTACTAATAATTCTTTCCACCATACTTCTCAGTTCAGAGGGGAAGTAATCGTAGTAACGGCGCAACAGCAGTTGAGAAAAACCTAAAATCGCGTGCAGTGGGGTACGCAATTCATGTGACATATTTGCCACAAATTGAGATTTAATCCTTGCTGCTTCTTGCAATTGCATATTCTGGAGTTGAATCGAGCGTATTTGTTCCTCTGCTTGCTTGCGAGCGGTAATGTTACGTATTAGCCAACGCCAACCAATAGAATTACCCTGCAAATCCTGCTCAGTAGTTACACTCAACGAACAATCAAATTTATTACCATCGCGAGTTTGCATACAAATTTCCCAGTCATACAAACCCTCCTTATCACGTAATTGGAGCAGTTGGGTACGAAAAGCTTGACGTTCTTCTTGAGGAATAAAATTGATCAGCGGTTTACATTGGAGGAACTGTTTTGAAACCTGAAGTTGGTGAACTGCAGCACGGTTTGCTTCCAAGATTATCCCGTTAGTATCAGTTACCAAATAGGTATCTGGGGCAAAATCGAACAAGTCCATGTAGCGCTGACGCTCTTGCTCTATCAAGCCACGAGCCACAACTAATTCGTCATTCTGCACACGTAACTCTAATTCCGCCACACGTAATTCTTCTAAGGCGAATTGGAGTTCCCCAAAAGCTTGCACCAGCAAATCCTGTTGCGGCGGAGAGGACTGACCAACGTGTTGATTTAATTCTTCTGTACGCTGGCGCACCTCTTGTATCTGCTGGGCAAACTTATCCATGTTCACACGATCTTCGCCTCCATCATCTATCAATCTACCTAACAGTGTAAATAGGTAAGCTACATATAAACTCTATCTAGAGTCATTAGTCATTAGTAGTGAAGGGATTATTTATTAACGTACAAGTAGAAAAATTCTTCCTCTAAACTCTTGGTAAATTTTCCACTTGCTCAAAATCCTCTATCAATAAAATGATTCCCTGAATTTCTCCTTCGATCCGAATCAGTGGAGTACAAATAACTTGGCACTGGATTGCCTTTCCACGGCGATTCCTGGCATTCAGCATCATTTGCAACTGTTCTGACTCCCCAGTCATAACTGCCCTTAGTGGCTGTCTGAGAGGCTCTAAGGGTAAACCGATATCCAGATTCATCAAATTCTTGAGAAAAACTTCATCAAAGCGTAAACCCCACAAATCTTCAGCCTTGCGGTTCCAGATCGCGATCTGATAATCTGGGTTGAGAACAATGACTCCAATGCGAATGCTGGTGAGGATTGACTCTAAAAAGCTATTGACGCGGTTGAGATCCTCGCTGCGTAAGCGTACTTCTTCGTTGATTGTCTGCAATTCCTCGTTGGTGGATTGCAGTTCTTCATTCATTGTTTCCAGTTCCTCGTTGGTGGATTGCAGTTCTTCGTTGGTAGTTTCTAGTTCCTCAACTGTGGATTGGAGTTCCTC
The DNA here is from genome assembly GCA_029379215.1 of Rhizonema sp. PD37. GTDB lineage: Bacteria > Cyanobacteriota > Cyanobacteriia > Cyanobacteriales > Nostocaceae > Rhizonema. The sequence continues at coordinate 1,618 of JAQYWO010000155.1, read as the reverse complement.
ATTGGTGGTTTCCAACTCTTCGTTGGTAGACTGAAGTTCCTCATAAGCAGTTTCTAGTTCTTGATTGGACTGCTCAAGGTCGTTTTGTAGCTGTTTAAAATGAGTAACGTCATTGAAGATAATTTGCACACCTAACACTTGCTGAGTTTTGTTGTCTAACAACCGCATGATTTGCACATTCAGGTTCCTTATTTCCCGCTCAGGAGTCAGCCATTCAATATCCTTTAAATTTAAGGTGTGATGATTGTTAAAAACTTGGTCAATATGAGATTGCAATTCCACTAATCGGTGGGAAAGTTCTAAATCTTGTAAGGGACGATTCAGATTTTGGGGATTAAGATCAAATAGACTGCGAGCTTGAGCGTTGGCTAGTATGACGAAGTAATTCAGATTCACCACGATTTGGGCTACAGGATCAATCTCAAATGCGGTTTCGTAAAGACGAATCTTGTCAATATTTTCAGGGGTAGGTTGCGAGTTGGAGGAGTTAGCCATACTGATAAGCATCTCGCGCATGCTACCATTTAAGAGTTTCGTAAAGATTCGTCTTCGCAAATCTATAGGAGTGAAGAAGTGATTGCGACTCAACAACATTTCTGCTTTTCCCAAAAATAGATAGCCGTGATTATTTAAAGCAGAGTGAAATTTGTGAAATATTTTACTTTGAGTCTCAGTGTTGAAATACATTAGTGTGTTGCGGCAGACTAGAAGGTCAATTTTGGAGATGGGTGCATCCTGTAATAAATTGTGACGACCAAAGATGACGCAGCGCCGTAACTCTTTCTGGACAATATAGCGATTGTCAATTTGCTCAAAGTACTTTTTGAGCAATGCTTCAGAAATGCTTTGAACTTCCTTGGCACTGTAACTTGCATGGCGAGCATAGTTGAGCGCATCACTATCTATATCTGTCGCAAAGACTTTTACCCGTTTTGAGTACTCTTCCATGCCAACAGCTTCCGCTAGCAAGATGGCTATGGAGTATGCTTCTTCTCCGGAAGCGCATCCAGCACTCCATATCCGAATTGGGTCGATAAGCTGCTTAGCTGCAATAATACGAGTTACGATCTCATCTGTGATGTACTTCCAAGACTCAGGTTCTCGGAAGAAAGCCGTGACGTTGATCAAAATCGTGTTAAACAACTCTATAAACTCATCGGGATGCACCTCTAAATAATCAACATAGTCTGTGTAGCTTTCAATACTCAATACTTGTAAGCGTTTCTGAATCCGACGAGTTAAGCTTGCACGCTTGTAGCCACTGAAATCATAACCCCGGTTAAGCTTAATGTAATCTAAAAGCTCCTCTAATTCAGGAGAGTACTCTGTATTACTCATGCATTATTTGTAACTTAAATTACGTAACCATTAGACAAAGAAATTTACTTTTTTACTTTTAAATATGGTTCTTGGTATTTGAGCTTTTGTATTTATCTAATATTATATTTAGTTTTTAAAATACGGAAATTAGAGTAAATAAAATCCTACAACCAGCTATTATTTATGCATATACTTAATATAAATATTTAACAAATTTTTAGATTCATTTTCTCGCCTATAGACCAATACGGTTCAGTTAAGCCTCAAAGTCAGGTAAAATATACATTGTTACTTAACC
>JAQYWO010000154.1 GCA_029379215.1 Rhizonema sp. PD37 | reverse complement strand
ATTTAAGTCTGTGGATAGTGTGCTGTTGACCTTACCAGAGTCTAAAATTCTTGTTTGTATAATAGATAGTAAGAATAACTATGTCTGATCAACAAACAGTTCCCAATCCACCGGAAAAAGTAAATCCAGAAGAGGATGCATCGCAGTTAAGTCCGGAACTTCTTGACAAAATTAAACATCCTGCGAGAATAGACGATGTAATGCGGGAGTTACCGCCTGAAGAACTTAGGAGTAATCCGGCTGTATCACCAGAAAGGCTGGATGATCGAAACGATGAATAATTAGATGGTGTAAGGGGAATAGTGATTTACAGATGAAGTGGTTATGTAGTTTATGCTTCCATCAGCACAAACTTATTCCTAGTTCTCCCTTGCACTTTTACTCCCAGATCTCCTTATACCCCCTAGTTAACCTATGTTGCCAGTCATCTATTCAGACGAGTTTCTGGAACACAAGACAGGATCTTACCATCCAGAAAAGCCAGAACGCTTGCAAGCGATCACTACAGCGCTCAACGAAGCTGCATTTATCGACCAAATTGAATGGCGATCGCCAACTTCCCCAGAAGCCCGTTCGTTGATGTCGTTGTTAGAAAAGGTACATACTCAGCGATACATATACAAACTCCAAGAAATTGCTCATGCTGGTGGAGGGCATTTAGATGGAGATACGCCAATTTCCTCTCGCAGCTATGATGTTGCCTTATTGGCGGTGAGTGCTTGGATGGATGGAGTTGATGCCTCTCTAGCAAATCAAAATCCGGCTTTTGTGCTTGCCCGTCCACCAGGGCACCACGCTGAAAATGATGGAGGAATGGGGTTTTGTCTGTTTTCCAATGCGGCGATCGCTGCTCTCTATGCATTGAAACAACCAGGAATCAACCGCGTCGGTATCCTTGATTGGGATGTGCATCACGGTAATGGTACGCAGGCGATCGTCGAAACAAACCCGCAAATTGCCTACTGTTCCCTACATCAATACCCCTGCTATCCTGGGACTGGGAAAGCAAAAGAACGTGGCTTTCACAATAATGTCCTCAATTTACCTTTTCCTCCAGGTAGCGATATTGGTATATATCAGCCAGTTTTTGAAAAAAAGGTAGTTCCTTTTTTCTCTGAGTTTCAACCCGATTTACTGATTGTCAGTGCTGGTTACGACGCCAACGCTGATGATCCCTTAGCAAGTATCAATCTTCAACCACAAGATTATGGTTTGTTTACAGATTATTGTTTGCGAATAACTCGGAAAATTGTTTTCGGCTTAGAAGGCGGCTACGATTTATCCACACTCTCTCAGTCAGTTTTAGCAACAATTGAACGATGTCTGGCTTAAGGATGAGAGAACAAAAGGATGCTCTTATAAGTCAAAAAGAAAATATTCTGTGATTTAGCTAACTTCTAATTGACAGATATTGCCAAAAGTTTATCCAATCTTCAAAAGAAAAAGTTCAAGCCTAGTTTTGAAAGAGCTAAAGTTTTGTTAAGATGCAAATGTTAGTAATTTATAGAGCGAAATTCAACCATCAGGATGTGTAAAGAGTAAATATTACTAGCAGTTATAGAGTTCAGAAGGTAAAGCAATGACAACATACATTTTCTTCGATGAAGCCCTCTATATGCTTGTCAAAGCCTTTTTGATGTCGGTAGTACTGCTGATTGGGACTTCCGGCATTGGCTTGGCGCTAATCGAAACAATAGAAAAATCAGCCGCTCGCGTTCACCCGAAACGACTTTCTGGAGGATAGTCTCCCTTTGTAACTTTGCTTACCTCAACCCAAAAAGTTTATTTCTTGTTAAAAACGATTATTTGCAGGTGTTCGCATAAAAAAAAACCAGGGAACACTAAAGCATGAAAGCCTCACAGTGTTACAGAAAACCTATAAGACACATTCGTTATGGGTATCTGTATAACTACCGAGAAATTAACAAAGGAACATACTAAGAAATGGGTTTTTTCGACAGTGTATTTACGCAAAATCAAAATCAAGAAGCACTCAGTCCTGCTGAAGCTTTCGCCGCCATTACTCTAGCGGCAACAACCTCAGACGGTTGTCTTTCAAATGAACAAGCGGTTGGTATTTCATCAACATTGTCTCGGCTGAAGCTGTTCAGAAGTTATTCCAACGATGTCATGAACAGGATGTTTGACAAACTCCTGAGTATTCTGAAACTGCAAGGATTTGATACTTTATTTAATGTAGCTAAAGAATCTTTACCGTCTGAATTGCGGGAAGCTGCTTTTGCGGTAGCCACAGATTTGGTATTGACTGAAGGAATTTTGACACAAGAGGAACAAGGCTTTTTGAACGATCTGTATCAATCTCTGGGAATTCCTGATGATACCGCTACACAGATTGTGCAAGTCATGTTGATTAAAAACCGGGGGTAGAGGAGATTATAAGAGATGGCGACACATTCCCTCCTCCCCACCCGCCATCTCCCTGGTACCACCAACACGAGATGAAATAATGAAAAATTCGTCTTGGTTCGTTAAGTGGTAACTGGTTGCGGAAACCGAGCCCGCGCTATACGGGGCAGCAAAATGAAAATAGCTTGAATAGCAAGCAATAAGCTCTTTTAAAATGATCGCTTGATTTCCGCGCCCCTTGTACTAGGGAATTAAAAATTAAAAAAGTATTGACTATACAGCAATCCGCGCAGAAATTATAAGAAAACTTACCCTCCATGGCAACATTTTTTTGGGTGTCGCATTCAAGTCCGTTTTTGAACACAGACAATTGAAGTTCTGCGCTCGTTCCCCCGATGTCTTGGAACGCTCTAAATTATGCCGAATGATTTAGGACTTATACAGACCAATACGGTTCAATTAAGATAATTTATTTACCGTCAACCTATGTAGAGACGCTACGCTTTGAAGCCTCTCTACTTTAAACAGATCCGTATTATGTTGTGCACAGCCAAAAATTCCCACCAAGAGCGCGTTAACAGATCTGTATTGAAGTATAATGGGATTCCCTCATACTTAGGCGCAAGATGCTTTGACTATAGTGAATGTACATAATGGTTGATCGAACACTTTTTAACTAGACTTGATATGAGTTGACTTATCGCCTAGCCTCTCACTGAGGATGGCAGCCAGTCCTTTTGTTATCTAAAGTTATTATGATTTGCGAAGATCTCACCAGCAATTCAGTGAAGAATTTGCTCTTTTTACGCCCTGTGCTCAATTTGGTAATGGGCATGTTTGCTTCTGTCCCTGTGATGGCGCTACCTGTCTTGGCTTTACAGGTACAGGTAACTCCATCTCATCCTCATTTGGGGGATACGCTGTCGGTTGTGATTAACTCCGATAATTCAACGAATAGCAGTAATTTGAAAGTGGCAAGTGGTGAAAATATTTACCCTGCATTTGAAATTGCTCCTAATAAATACCGAGCTTTTATCCCCACGACACCTCTGGAAAAACCTGGAAAAATCACAGTTCGAGTTTTAGGGGCAGATCAAGAACAGAATTTGTTGATCCTGGTGGGCGATCGCACTTTCCCCGTACAACACATTAATTTACCTCCAGGAAAAGCGGGATTGGAAGCGACGGAACATGAATTAAAGCTTGTAGCAGCTTTCAAGGCACTCAAAACGCCGCAAAAATATTGGAGTGGTGTTTTTATAAAACCAAATACTGGTCCAATCACAACAATTTATGGTGTGCGTCGCTACTATAATGGTAAATTTGCAAAGGATTACTATCATCGTGGCATCGACTATGCTGGGGCTGCGGGTTCACCTGTAGTTGCACCAGCCGCTGGAAGAGTCGCTTTAGTAGGAAGAGTTTCTGTTGGGTTTCGGATTCACGGTAACGTAGTTGGCATCGATCACGGTCAAGGAGTGACAAGTATTTTCATGCACCTGAGCCGCATTAATGTTAAGGAAGGCGATGTTGTCCAACCAGGTCAAGTCATTGGTGCAGTGGGATCAACAGGAGCTGCTACTGGTCCACATTTGCACTGGGGTTTATATGTCAATGGGCAATCTGTCGATCCAGTACCCTGGCGAACCGAACTGATTAATTAGTAAAAATAATTAATCTTATCTCTACTAATTAAAGTGTTTGGTGGTTATTTTTCATGGTGCAGAGTAAATTGGATTCGTGCCGTCTCTGACTTGCTTAGGTGGTTAATATGATAATGAGCGTTATGAGTATTGAAAAAATTGTAGAACAAGCTCTCCAGGATGGTTATTTGACACCAGTCATGGAAGCAGAAGTCGGACGAATTTGCGATCACGCTTCAGAACTCTCAATTGAAGAGTACATGGCGCTCGATCAGCTCATGGGGGCTTTATTAACTGGGGAAGTGGTGGCGGTACCACGCAAACAGTTTATTAACGTTATGGAAGAATTGGTGCTGACCGAGGCGATCGCCAGCGTCGCCGAAATTGAAGCTGCTAGTGAAAGTTCGCTTGATGTCGGAGACATTGCGGCTTACGCCCTAAACCGCCTACCACCCTTATATGCAACAACAGAAGAAGGTGCCAACTTTCAGCGCCAACATGCTAAGACAGAACTTCAGGAATTAATTGCCCAGCAAGTCAATGCAGCGATCGCCCGTAACCTCCATAGACCCAATGATGGAACACCTGTTGCCAGTAAAAATACTGGCAACGAGGTATTGCGTCAAGTAAGTACCTTACTCCAAGCTTATGCTCCGCATTTTGAGCAAAAATCACAACATTAGTTATTGGTTATTTGTCAAGAGTGAGCTGTTAGTAGACAAAAACCAATTTACCAATCATATTGGACTTTGGCGAAATGACTATTGACGCACTTCTACTTTTGTGCTTATTTTAACTTGGTTATACAACATTCGCACGTCAGCATTACGCATTCTCAAGCAGCCGTGGGATACAGAGGTTCCTACCAGTTTCTCTTCTGGTGTCCCATGAAAGCCAATTTGATTGCGTCCATCTGACCAAAAACCAATCCATCGATCCCCTAAAGGACTGTCAGATCCAGATGGAAATATTTTACCGGTAATTGGGTGACGCCATATTGGTAATGGTTGCTTGTTTATAACTTGATAAGAACCTACAGGTGTTTCCCAACCCTTTTTACCGACACCAATTGGATAACTTGCAATCAGCTGACCAAATCGGTAAACATAAACGCGGCGATCGCTTAAATGTACAACGACTTGCGTCTCTTGAGATGCAAGGTTGTTAGATGATTGTTGTGTAGCTGTTTGAGCAAATAGAGCATTTTGCTGATAATATCCATTTGCATTCTGTTTGTTACCCAGCACAAAGTCCCACGGCTTCTCTTCGGTTGAAGCTGCGTTCGCTCGCTCGTTTTCACCTGTCTCCAACTTATGAGTTGGTGTCTTAGAAGCAGTGAATCTCCAATGCACAGCGAGATATAGTATTGCTGTACTAAAACAGAGCAACATTGCTGCACGCGTTACAAATTCATTTCTCACCATTGATATCGCCTATTCTCTTCAGCATACCCAGTTAGCTTTTATTTTATCTAAATTCACCTGCCATACGAAGAAGAAAAAGGGAGGAAGAGGAACAAAGGGAGTCGAGAGTTTGGAGTTGGGGGCAGGGAGATGAATAATTCCTGACTCCACGCTTTCAATGTACAGACGTTTCAAAGAGCGTGTCTCTATATCTTTGGGGCTCGCTTGCCTCGTGTCTCCTATCTCCTATTTTTCAAAATTTCACAAAGTTTTCGTATTTTCCTTATAAATCTGCTGGTCATCGTGGGCAAACTAAGGCTATGGCAATTTTGTCACTGCACCAACTTGAAAAACTCTAAGAAATAAACCTGACTTCTTGGAACTGTATAAGTGCAGTAACAATCAAATACGAAGATGTGGGTGAAAGAAAAACCATGATTGAAAAACTATTGTTGGCTGTCTCGATTACATTTTGCCTCAGTCTATTTTTGCAAGTTCGCGGACCTCATCAACATCATGATGATACTATTTATCAGCAGGCGACGAAAGTCACAACAAAAATTCTGGTAACTCTGAAAAAAAACTAACAGGTGGCAGGAGTCAGATGACAGAATTCAACAGAACTTTGGGCGATTTAGCAAAGATTTCTATTAAGATATCTAAATATTTTTAACACAATTGTGATTTAAGAAGAACATATAGTTCAGAACTTAGAACTCCCAGGAATTTCTGGAGCGTTCTATTTAATTTGGATGCCTTTTTTTCGCCACGTTTTCTGAAGATGAAAAAATTAAAAAATTCTTTTTCATATGATTTGAGCTGAACCTTAAGGGTTGGGATGAACATAGCTCACTCATAGGACAACATAGCTACAAAATCAAGAGCGCTCAAACGACTTTCACTCTCGTATTTTGAGGCAAAGTCTGCGGGACAGAATATAACTGTCCTGTGAGCTTTCTGCGGTGAAACCGCCTTTATCGGAGGCGCTCGTCTGCGGGGAGAAGCTTACAAGAACACGCTTTTCCAGTGCGAAGACGGTTGTCCGTTTAAGTAAGAGTGAAAAATATCACGGCATGTTTGTAGGTGATCATGAAAAATTGTTGTTAAGACACCTACCATCCGTAAATATCCAGCTGTATGTTTGAATGGAGAGAATAATAACTTTTGTCTCCTGACTGGTGACTCGTATATAGACTTAACAAAGCGGAGCGTCTCTACATTTGCGCACGTCCTCTGTGAAAATTCGGCAAAATGATGTGTATAGCAAATTAATAGTCTTTTGGCAAGGATGAGTAGTCAGTTGTTCATAGTAGCATAACTGTACATAACAAAATCCGTGTGATTACTGCGCGAGTATGACCTAATGAAGTGTTCCAGTCGTGAATCCGGCACTCTTAAGAGAAACATCTCACCCATTAGCAGGTCTAATTGATAGGGATGTTTTAAAGCCAGTACGATCTATGAGTCAATCGATTGCTGTATCCTGGTCAACTGTTGAAACAAGCCTTCCGGAAGCGTCGGTACAAGTTGACAAACTCTCCAATCACGACCTGATTTTGCGCTGTCAATCAGGCTTGCGACCAGACCGTGCTGGTTTTGCGGAACTACTACGACGCTATCAATCTCAAGTTGATAGGGTTTTATATCATTTGGCTCCAGATTGGGCTGATCGAGCTGACTTGGCTCAAGAAGTTTGGATTCGAGTTTATCGGAATATCAATCGGTTGCAAGAACCAGCAAAGTTCCGGGGCTGGTTAAGTCGTATTGCGACCAACTTGTTCTACGATGAGTTACGCAAACGCAAGCGGGTTGTGAGTCCCTTGTCGCTTGATGCTCCCCGTTCGGTAGACGACGGCGAAATGGATTGGGAGATTGCAGGAGATACCCCAGGACCTGAGGAGGAACTGACCACTCGTGAGTTTTACGAGCAGCTGCGTCTTGCGATCGCTGATTTGCCAGAGGTTTTCCGCACTACTATTGTCCTCAGAGAAATTGAAGGTATGGCATATGAAGAAATTGCCGAAATTACTGGAGTTTCCTTGGGAACAGTGAAGTCAAGAATAGCCAGAGCTCGAGCCAGGTTGCAAGCTCAGCTACAAAATTATTTAGATAGCTAAATTACAGTATTAATTCTTTAAATGTGTGCCAGAATTGAGAAATTCATTAAATTCTAAAGAAAATGCCAAGTGCTTGTGCCAAAAGGAGAAAAGTTGATTTTTCCGGCTGAACCGCTGTACGTACTCAAGTAGGAATTGGTAATAATGTTAAGATGAACACTGATTCTCAGTTTAATAAAAGTTCCTACTTGCAACTTTATAAAAATTTGCTAGAAAGGAATGATAAGCATACCAATGAATCAACGGGTGCTATGCGTATGATGAAGCATTATGGCTTCGAGTTATTAAGTGCTTACCTCGACGGTGAGCTAACGGTTGCTGAACGAAGGCAAGTTGAAGAATGGTTGGCAAATGACCCAAGCGTTCAAAGCTTGTATGCTAGGCAAATAAAAATCAGGCAAGGCTTGCGGACTCTTCCAGTGCCACAGCCACAGCAGCCAGTAGAAGAAACAGTCCAGCAGGTGATGAAACGTTTACACCGCCGTTCTATAACAGGGTGGATGTTTGGAGGTGTGGCGATCGCAGCTTGTGTACTCGGCGCTATATCCGGGTTGCTGATAAATGGTGAAGGACGGACACCTCAACTGGCTTATAAACAAACAACCACAGAACCAATAAAACAGGCACAAGCGAAATCGCAGCCTGCTACTGGTTCACCACTGATGGTGGCTATTAATAACCCGGTGGTTCCAATTCCCAAAGCAGCGGAAGCCTCTCGTAGACCACCAATTTATCAGACGCAGCCTTCAACAGGGTCGCATATGGAATAAAATCTAGATTAAATCAAACCAGACAGCAACAAGCGATCATGGAGGCAAAAAAGTGATGAGTTAAGTCAGGATAATAAAGATAGGAGACAGGAAACAGGAGTGCGTAGAAAACTTTATCAAAAGAATGGGTTTAAAACCCTGCGCTTATAGGGCAGCTTTTATTCTTTGTATTGCAAAATAAAATAAAATTTGCCAAAATAGAAATATATAGGTTAACGCAAACTATGCGTACAAAATAAAGTAATCAAAACAGTAATTGTCCTGTTTGAAGTGCAATACAAAAGTACACTGAATAAAATATTTCAAGGCGGTAGAAAATAGCACTACCTGGCAACAGAAACTATAAGAACGTTAACCAACAAGTAAACTGAAACTTAGGGCTAACCTAATATGACAGGCTAGATGGTGCTTGAATACCATAGGAATGATTAAATCTTGATTCAGAAGAATCCCTGTAGCTGAGCGCTCAGGGAAACTCAAAACTGAGAATTTTTATTTTTTGACACTCTCCGTCCTAAAGGAGCGGAGAATATTAAGACTGAAAAGTCTTAATATCCTGATTGCTCAGGAAGCTTTGCTCAACACGTTTGCCTTAAAAGGCCTATTGATATCTCCATGAAGGTTATTTCAGCCGTGACTTTCTTCCAGTCCGGAAGTAGGTTTTTACTTAAAGCTCGCCGGACGGAATCTTCCGCCCGGCAGACTTTACGTCTTGTCTGACTTTCTTAATCTACCACAATTTTCATTATTTACGTTGATGATTGACCAAAACTTTAATGACTCAGGCGTAAAGTCTGCGGGAGAGAGTACTCTCTCCCGCAGACTTTACGTAAACGCCTTAAACCGTTTTCATCCTTGCCCTAAAGAACAAGGTTTTCAACGGGCATTCTTATAATTCTTATTAAAGACGCACCACAGTGCCTTTCTATACTCATAAATCTTCCGGATCTGTATTTCCACTCCACCAGCCATCAGGTAGTAAAACACCCCCTAATTGGTAAACTGCTTCACTCGTCATTAAATAAACCCAGCCTAAGCCAAGCGAACCACTCTGTAGGTCATAGATTTCTACACATTGTCTATTGTAAAGATTTTCAGAAGCAGCCTTTGCTGGCTGATAGTCTTCCAATTCGTCTAAAGCGCTCAAAACTGTCTTGTCGGTAAAAGAGAGCAAATATCCGTGTACCTCACTATCCCCAGGAATCATTGCTGGATAACCCATCGGTAAAGCAAATAATTTCCCCAGAGTGAAAGCTTTCTTTGAGTATATTACCTTACCAGCACAGTATCTTTGATAATTTGCTTCACCTGGTTTGAGAGTACCGTAGACAAATACTCGTAAGCACAAAGGTGAATCAGTCAATTCAGCCATTCTGAAACTTCTAAAGCCTTCTGAGAAATGATAACTTAGTCTGATACTTTTAACCTAGACGTTTTCGGAGATATAGGACATCCTCAACGTTTAGTACAACATCACTAACAGAGTCAGTGAAGGTGGTAGGTAGAGTCGATGGGGGCTCCGCATGCCCCGCACCTCTGTGGCGCGAACCGGACGTGAGGTAAGGTAGGTAGCCAGCGAGTTACCAATATTGGCACTTTTCCAACTACCCCCCTCCAAACGAAGCATGACCGTTTCCGTATCACTTCGCTTTCCGGTAATTGATGTTCAGTATCGTTTCGGCATCTCGCCGGAACGCGTACCTCTCGACTTCTGTTTACATCCGACTACCTGTTCTACAATGCCTGAGTAAACGGTTCTCCCGTTTGCCCTGGTGGGGCGTTACTCCCACGACTACTATTAGAACTCCGTCACCATAGGACTCTCGTCCCTTAGGCAATCCCATGTTCCGTCACTGTTGAACGTATATTGAACGACTTAGGTTCTAACGAGTATCCTTGAATGAGTTCATTACTCATCGCTCACTGGTCAGGGCGTACCAAAGCACGAAAGTTGAATTGATGGCTACCAGTGACATCGGTGTACAAACGTGATACCGAAGGATGTGCGCGTCCACTTCTGGATATTGGGGTTCAAGCAGTTTGGCTTTAACCCACTCGGTAGGGCGTTGCAGAGCCATAACATACACGTTTTCTGTTATTCTCCGCACATGCGGACATGCTCTTGTCCCCTCGCCCTTTCAGGTCTAGGTAAGTTGTTCGCCTTGGAGTCGATTGCCCCGAACTCCAGCCAACTGGGTTGGCAATTCAATCAGTGCGTACCACGGCGCACACTTTCGCTTCACACGGCTCCTCAATGATTTGGGGTTTGTCACACCTGCCTCATTCGATGTGTTGTTATAAAAAGAAGTTAGAATAAATAATCTGTGAGAATCGTAAAACTAACGAAAGCTGAAGCTTTAAATTTCAGTTTTTGCATTGCCTCTGCTCTTAGTCACTCTGTTCCTTTAGAAAAAGTTTACAATTATTTACATAGCTAAGTTGAATTTCACTTATATATTCAGACCGTTACATTGCGAAGCTGCAATATAAATTAACTGTACTCACTCCAAAATATAGAGAAGATAGCATTAAACGGACTATTTCCATAAAACACATATTGATAAAAAATTGATATTATATAGCAGAAAATCAATATCAGTTTTTATGTCTAAAGTTTGTCAAAAAATTTGCCTGGTCGGTGACTTTGGTGTTGGAAAAACTAGCCTAGTACGCCGTTTCGTTGATAGGCAATTTAGCGATAAATACCTTTCTAATGTGGGAGTAAAAATTTCCCAAAAATCTGTAGAATTAGCCAAATCTCCACAAGAAACTCAAGCAGTTAAACTTATTATCTGGGATATTGAAGGTAGTAATAAATTCAAAACAACTGCTCTAAATTATTTTAAAGGAGCTAAAGGAGCCCTAATTGTTGGTGACGTTACACGACAAGAAACATTAGCTAGCCTCTCTAATTCTATGGAAAAATTTTTAAATATTAATCCGAATAGCTATATTGTTATTGCACTGAATAAGGCGGATCTTATAGAAGACGAATATTTAGAAACTCTTCGCAAACTCTATCTGTTTAGTGAGCAAACTTATGTCTTAGCTACCTATTTAACTTCAGCTAGAAATGGTAACAATGTAGATGAAATATTTAAATCTTTAACTCATAAGTTAATGCAATCAAGTAATTTTTTTTGATAAAAAGTATCTGGAAGACTTCCGATGGTAGGCATGTTCAAGTAAGGCTGCGTTTTTATCTTTCCACAAAATGCTATCTCATGAATGAATTATTAGAAAAAATGTTATCTGCACGTGGTATTGAATATTTGATTCTTTGTGAAAATTTTAAAATTTTGGAAATGTCTTCAGGCGTAAATCGGTTTGCCGAGGATTCTCCTGAATTACAGCATAATCAAGATATTAGGATATGTTTTCCAGAATTAATTGGAGTTGAAGAAATCCTTAAGGCAATTTTACGAGAAGAGGAAAATAATTTTGAGTTAAAAGGTATCATTCGCTTTCCAGATACTTCCTCTACTTTATATATTGATATCTATATTATTAAGAATATTAAAGAAAACTCTTATAGGAATGAACTCATTATTTTTGTAGAAGATTCGACAGAACGGATGAATATTGAGCAATCTTTGATGCAAGGAGCAAATGAGGCAAATCTTTTGCTCAGTACCTTAATCGCATCTAAGCAATATATTGACCAAATTGTGACCTCAATGGCAGATGGATTAGTGGTAACAACGCTGTCAGGCAAAATAAAAACAATCAATCCAGCCGCACAATCTTTGCTGGAATATAACGAAGCTGAACTCCGAGGACAACCAATCTCTACAGTTATTGGCGAGATGGCGAGAGGAGGAGAAGAAAGGATTACCATCACTGACAATCAAGAACAAACAACTGCTTTTATTAAAGATATAGAAACTGTTTGTTACACTAAGAGTGGTAAAAAAGTTCCTATTGCCTTTTCCTGTTCGGTAGTTCAAACAAAAATTGAGAACTTTCAAGGTTATGTTTATATTCTACGGGATATAACAGAACGTAAGCAAGTCGAGCTTGTGAAACAGGAATTTTTAGCGATGATCAGCCATGAGGTTCGGACGCCGATCACATCGGTAACTGGTATGGCTAGTTTGTTGTTGAATACTAAGCTCAGTGTTGAACAGCAAGACTTTGTTAAAACTATTGAAACCAGTGGCAACGCCTTACTCGCAATTGTTAACGACTTCTTAGACTTCTCCAAAATCGAATCAGGTAAGCTGGAATTAGAAGCACAACCTTTCGCTTTGCAAAGTTGCGTTAATGAGGCTCTTTATATGCTTGCACCGCCAGCTAAAGAGAAAGGGTTAAAACTCAGCTTCATAGATACTTCCGAGATTTTCTCTTTGATTATTGCAGATATAACCAGGCTACGTCAAATCTTAATAAATTTACTTAGTAATGCGATTAAATTTACTGAAACTGGCAGCGTTGAGGTTTCCACAATTGCTCGTGAAATAGATAAGAATCCAGAGGGGAAAAAGAGTTACGAAATTCAGTTTGCTGTTAAAGATACAGGCATTGGTATTCCACGCGATCGCATAGAGCGTTTGTTCAAAGCCTTTAGTCAAGTGAACTCTTCGATGACTCGAGAGTATGGTGGTACGGGGTTAGGTCTTGCCATCTGCAAGAAATTGAGTGAGTTAATGGGTGGTAGAATTTGGGTTGAAAGTGAACCTGGCGTAGGCAGTACATTCTACTTCACAATTACCGCTCCTGTTGTTGAAGAGAGAGTGGAGAATGTCTGTAAAGATGTTGCCATTAATACATATATAGCTGAAGAACACCCTTTAAAAATACTTTTAGTGGAAGATAATATTTTGAATCAAAAGATAGTACAACATTTACTACAGCGAATGGGTTATGAAGCAGATCTTGCTAACAATGGCTTAGAAGCGATCTTGGCTCTGCGCCGTCAATCATATAATGTGATCTTGATGGATGTGCATATGCCAGAGATGGATGGTTTGACAGCAACCCAACGTATCTGCAAAGAGTGGACACCAGAACTTCGTCCTCGGATTGTTGCCATGACTGCAAGTGGGATGTGGGGCGAGCGCGAGCGTTGTCTGGCATCTGGTATGAATGACTACCTCTGTAAACCCATCGGAATTCAACAACTGATGCAGGTTCTTCAAAGGTGTCAGCCGATGACGAATTATTAAGGATAAGAAAAATTTGTACTTTAATTATGTTAAAATTCCTAAATTTTAGGACTTACGCACTGTACAAATTCCTTATCTTGTGATTTAACGAAAATACGTCGTTTCAGGCTTTTATCAATGATCCGAGGATCAATAGCGTAGGCGTAGCCCGCCGCAGGCATCGCCTAAAAAGTGACGAAAAATCAGGGTTTAATGCCTGAAATCAATACCCCATATTTGGTATTTCCTGTCAATGCGTAAGTCCTAAATTTATTTCTATGTTTAGAGTTTTTACCCATTCACTTTTGTTTTCTTCTAAAAAAGCCACTACCAAAGCACAAAACCAATAGCACACTTCGTGTGATCTTGCTCAATTCAAAATTGTTGAGTAAAGCGCGAGCTATCCAACCGCTAAATTCTCCGAACAGTAATTTATCTTTTCGCCCAAACCAACAGTTTCCAGCATGGCGATCGCACGTTGCCTCAATATCTCTATTCAGATACTCCTGTATGCAACTCTAAAGAATCCACACATTTTCTCTGTCCCTCCTCAACTTACTTCATCAAGTTATTTGCTGAGCAAGTAGAACAAAGAGAGCGACAAATTTATGCTAACTGCTGCTTGCTAGAACCATACAGTTGTTGTCGTAGAATTGTGATGACTACACTTTGTGCTACAATATCCCCAGTTTTTGCACAGGTAAAAGCCTATTCAAATTTAGTTTGTACTAATTTGTACAGATTTGCATAAGTATGAGCGCGAATTAACAGATGAAAACAGTTCAGGATAGGGTGCTGAAAATATAGATTGGACGGATACTCAAATTGCAGAAAACATTGGGTATTCACCAGTCCTTTTCCGTAAGTGGTGTAGCTACTGCTGTTAAACTTGTAACTTGGAAGAGGCGTAACGTCCTGCTTGTACGCGTCTATTTACATGGATTTTAAGAGTATAAGTTACAGCAATTGCTTATAGCAATCCAACAGATTTTGAGATCTCGGCGACTTTTAATCAGAAACAGCAACAGGAAAGTTTGGCTTTTACTTGGTATGTTATCTGCTTGCCAAAAGATCTTTCAAGTTTCTCTCAAACTGAAATTTGGTTTAGCATTCTACAAACTAAGTTAATAACCCCAAATTACTGTCTTGATCTCAACACATCATCGATTTTATTGCCGTTACAACCACTGTGTCAAAACCATCAAATGACCATACACAGTAGCACAAATGATGAAAAATTCGTGTTCGTATTAATTCACAGCTGTACAAACTCTTGCTGCCACTTATCATCACAAAACAACTTTTTATGTTGATTCATGCGTCATTATGCTTGAAGATACTAAATGACAGCAAATTCAACAGTAACAGTAGTTGATATCATCGCAATTGAGTTGAGAAATCTTGTACAGCAGGACCTAACGATTCCCATCAAAGGACCAAAATTGATCCGAATAGTTCAGGAGGTGAAAAATGCTCTTAAGCAAAAATTGAGACACGGTTTGCAGCAGATCGTTAACCAAAATATCTGCCCGAACAGGCAAATCTTTTGGCAGTTACGAGGTGCAGGATTGGTGCTTTGCTTCATGGCAGGCAGCTTCCGCATGTTATCAGTGGTACGCCGAATATGTTCGGGGGCATCTGCATGACTGATGCAAGTATTTATACTGTATGTGGAGCAGTACAGACAAACAGTCAGGGAATTTACATTCGCCGGATTGCAGATGAACAACTCTTAGCACTGTGTCGAGAACAACAATTTGCTTATATTTTCACGCCGCGCCAGATGGGTAAATCTAGTTTAATGGTCCACACTGCCCTTCAACTCAGAACTGAAGGGATTCAGTCAGTGATGATTGATCTCACAGGCATAGCTAAGCAAGTCACAATTGCTGAACAGTGGGATCTGGTTTTACTCATCCAGATAGAAGCACAATTGATATTGGATACTGATGTACACCAATGGTGGCTTGCACACGCGCATCTGAGTTTAACTTCTCGGTTAACGGAATTTTTTCAGCAGGTGTTATTAGTTGAGGTGACGACACCAGTCGTGATTTTCATTGATGAAATTGATACAACTCTTAGTCTAGATTTTACAGACAGTTTTTATGCAGCTATTCGCTATCTCTACGTTTCCCGCGCTTTTTTCTCAGAATTTGAGCGGCTTTCTTTTGTTTTATTCGGTGTCGTAACTCCTGGGAACCTTATTCGCGACTCGAAGCGAACATCGTTCAATATTGGTCAACGAGTTAACTTGACGGATTTTACCTTTGTTGAAGCCTTACCGCTAGCAGAGGGATTGGGGTTGCCGAAGTTGAAAGCACAACAAGTGTTGCAGTGGGTGTTCTCTTGGACAGCAGGGCATCCGTACTTATCACAGCGTCTTTGTCGTATGATTAGTCAGCAATCCCAGAAAAATTGGTCAAAAGCCGATGTTGACCACATAGTGAGCAGCAACTTCTTTGGTGCAATGAGTGAGCAGGATAATAACTTGCGGTTTGTCCGTGATATGCTCATCAAACGCGCACCAGATCGCTCTGCTGTTTTAACGATCTATCGCGAAATTCGTCGAGGGAAACGCCCTGTTCCTGATGAAGAGCAGTCAATCGTCAAATCTTACCTGAAACTGTCAGGTGTAATCCGATGGGAAAATGGAGAGTTGAAAGTGAGAAATCCCATCTATCAGCAAGTGTTTGATTCAAGGTGGATCAATCAACATTTACCGTTAAATTTGCGGGATTTTTGGGAGCCTTATAAGCCAGCACTCCCCTATGCTGCGGGATCGCTGATATTTTCAGTTGTCATGGGAGGACTGGCAGTCTACGCGAACATAGAACGCCTAAGTGCTGAAAAAGCTCTTAAAGAAGTAGAGGTTTCAGTTCAAGGTTTCACTACAGAAAATCTTTTTGCCTCAGGTTTTGAACTAGAAGCTTTGTTATCTGGCTTGAAAGCCGGAAAAAGCTTGAAAAAATATGGTAACGCTGTAGATGCAGATAACCGTATAAAAGCAACAGTTGCTCTGCAACAGGTTGTTTATGGATTGAAAGAACACAACATACTGTCAGGGCACAGAGGTTTTGTCAGGAGCGTGGTGTTCAGCCCAGATGGCAAGACTATTGCCAGTGGTAGTTATGACAACACAGTGAAACTGTGGAATTTGTCAGGGCAGGAACTCCATACTCTTAAAGGACATAGCGGTTCTGTCACAAGCGTGGTATTTAGCCCAGATGGCAAAACCATTGCCTCTGGTAGTTGGGACAATACAGTGAAACTGTGGAATTTATCAGGGCAGGAACTCCATACCCTTAAAGGGCATAACGGTACAGTTAGGAGCGTGGTGTTTAGCCCGGATGGCAAGACTATTGCTACTGCTAGTGATGACAACACAGTAAAACTGTGGAATTTGTCAGGGCAGGAACTTCATACTCTTAAAGCACATACCAGTTCTGTCTGGAGGGTGGTGTTTAGCCCGGATGGCAAGACTATTGCTACTGCTAGTGATGATACGAGCGTGAAACTGTGGAATTTGTCAGGGCAGGAACTCCATACTCTTAAAGGACATAGCAGTTCTGTCAGGAGCGTAGTGTTCAGCCCGAATGGTCAGACTATTGCCAGTGGTAGTTATGACAACACAGTAAAACTGTGGAATTTGTCAGGGCAGGAACTCCATACTCTCAAAGGACACAGCAGTTCTGTCACGAGCGTAGTGTTCAGTCCGGATGGCAAGACTATCGCCAGTGGTGCTTATGACAACACAGTGAGATTGTGGAATTTATCAGGGCAGGAACTCCATACTCTCAAAAGGCATAGCGGTACAGTCAGGAGCGTGGTGTTCAGTCCGGATGGCAAGACTATTGCTTCTGGTAGTGATGATAAGACAGTAAAATTATGGAATCTTTCTGGGCAGGAACTTTATACTCTTATTGGGCATGGTAGTTCTGTTAGGAGTGTGCTGTTCAGCCCAGATGGCATGACCATTGCTTCTGGTAGTGATGATAACACCGTGAAACTGTGGGATCTGTCAGGGCAGCAACCGCAGGCACTCATTGGGCATCGCGGTACAGTTTGGAGCGTTGTGTTTAGCCCAGATGGTAAGACTATTGCCACTGCTAGTGATGACAAAACGGCGACACTTTGGAATCTCTCTGGGCAGAAACTCCATATTCTCAACGGCTATAGCAGTTATGTCTGGAGCGTGGTGTTCAGCCCAGATGGTAAGACTATTGCTACTGACAGTGATGACAATACAGTAAAATTATGGAATCTTTCTGGGCAGGAACTTCATACTCTCATTGGGCACCGCGATACAGTCAGAAGTGTGGTATTCAGCCCGGATGGCAAGACTATTGCTACTGCTAGTGATGACAAGACAGTGAAATTATGGAATCTTTCTGGGCAGGAAATCCATACTCTCAGAGGGCATAGTGGTAGAGTTACCAAAGTGGCGTTCAGCCCTGATGGCAAAACTATTGCTACTGCTAGTAATGACAAGACAGTAAAACTTTGGAATCTTTCTGGGGAGGAACTCCATACCCTCAAAGGGCATACCAGTTATGTGACGAGCGTAGTGTTTAGCCCTGATGGCAACACCATTGCCTCTGGTAGTGATGACAACACAGCGAAACTGTGGAATCTGTCAGGGCAGGAACTTCATACTCTCATTGGGTATAGTAGTTGGATCAGGAGTGTAGTGTTCAGCCCGGATGGCAAGACTATTGCTACTGGCGTTGATAATAACACTGTGAAACTGTGGAATTTGTCTGGAGAGGAACTCCATATTCTCAAAGGGCATACCAGTTATGTCACGAGTGTGGTGTTTAGCCCGGATGGCAAAACCATTGCTACTGGTAGTTATGACAACACAGTGAAACTGTGGAATCTGTCAGGTCAGGAACTTCATACTCTCATTGGACACACTGGTTCAGTGACGAGCGTGGTGTTCAGCCCAGATGGCAAGACCATTGCCTCTAGTAGTTATGACAACACAGTCAAAGTGTGGAATCTGAATTTAGATGATCTACTGATACGTGGTTGTACTTGGATTTATGACTATTTGAAGAACAACCCTAATGTTCAGAATGATAACCGTCAGCTTTGTGATGATATTGCTAAAAAAAAGCCAAGATTGTAGCGACTTCGTTCTGCTGAGCCAACCTTAACAACTACTAGTACAAAAAAACTGTAACAGACGGTTGCCAGTTGAGCCATTCACTCTTCAATATCCCATACAGTTCCAAATCCTCAAACTTCCCCCACTTTTTTATATGCTGACGGTAACATCCTTCATAGTTCATACCAATTTTCTGCATAATTCTTCCAGATGCGAGATTGCTTTTAAAATGTGTTGCATAAATACGGTTTAATTCCAATTCTAAAAAACCGTATTTCATGATGGCAATAGCCGCTTCAGTACAATAACCCTGCCCCCAATATGATGTTCCAATCCAATAGCCGAGTTCGGCTTTGGCATGAATTGGTGTAATTTTTAATAAGATCGTTCCAATAAGCACCTTTTGAGCGCGAATTACAATGGCAAAAGTGACTCCAGTCCCTTCAACAAATTCTACTTGATACCTTTCAACTGGAGTTTAGACTAAAAGCAATATGAGAGAACGTAAATCAAATGGAATTAGAG
>JAQYWO010000153.1 GCA_029379215.1 Rhizonema sp. PD37 | reverse complement strand
TGACTATGGTAATAGAAATCATCTGTTCGATATGAAGTAAAAGAAAAAACACAAGCAATTGTGGAAAGAAAAATTTTTAGAGTAGACTATTCGTTTGACCTTGGTGTAGCTATCCTATACGCCCACGACTTGCTACTGAGAACATCATGCCCTAACAAAACGTTGCATTTTCCCCAAAAAGACTACGTAATATCATTTAGTTTTAAGTTGTTTAAACTGCTTTTTAATACGTAACTATTTGAATGATTCTAATGTCACGTTTTTGTAGTCACTGTTTGTTTTTTGCGGATTTATTCGGCTTTGTACAAGATCTGAGTTT
Organism: Rhizonema sp. PD37; assembly: GCA_029379215.1. Taxonomy (GTDB): domain Bacteria; phylum Cyanobacteriota; class Cyanobacteriia; order Cyanobacteriales; family Nostocaceae; genus Rhizonema. The sequence continues at coordinate 18,912 of JAQYWO010000153.1, read as the reverse complement.
ATAAATTTTTTCATCAGACCTTTTGAAGCATCTTTGTAAGCACTTAAGTTACTGAAATTACGCTTCTAAATTTGAATAGTCTACTATCTAAATCTTTTCTTATCTCAACGAAGTAAACTGAAAACTTTCTGGGCTTTTCGCAGTATTGCCCCCACTACACGATGATCATTTTTAAATTTATTTCTATTTAAAGACGTATTGACAAAAATCACTCTTTTGAAATATGTGATAAATAATGCGTTTATCCTTCTTATTCACGTAAGCGATCGCACGACACTCACTATGCTTCGATTGTCTGTTATTGCCATTCCTGAAATTCATCATGAGTATTACGGAGTAAGGTATTTATTTGAGTGCGACGGGTTTCAAAATTGGCAGCAATAGAAATGAGTACGATCCCAACAAGTAAGCCGACAACCCATTTTAGAAATGGATAGTGTAGGCTGAAAATCACGAGTTGATAGACACTCGTGATCAAAAAGGCGGCTGTACCGACGTAGAGAAAAGCGCGTACTCGCAAAGCCAATCCAGCAAAAATGGCGATGAGACTGATGATTCCCGGTATTATTACTGTGTCTTGATGCCACATAATTGCCCATCCACAAATAATACTGCTACCTAACAGTCGTAAGTAATGACGATAAACTTTAGAATCTGGAAGCCGCAGATGAGGATCGACTTGGGCAATATAAAGCAGTGATAATCCTCCCAATGTGACATACCACAAAGTATCCGTGAGATGTAAGTCCCAAAACCAGCGACACAAAGCCCAATCCATCAACGCCACACTGATATAGGTAAAACGAATGTTTGACTGCATCTTGGCAAGGAAGATGTAGAAACCGGCAGCGATCGCCAACGTCACTGGAGAAACCCGCAGTCTGGTTTCCCCTAAAATTATCAATGGCACGATATATGCCGCCCTCTGCCAAGGTTTTTTTGACCAGCCCCAACGCTCCCATGGTAATATGTAGAGAAAATAAGCCACTATACAGGCGATCGCTGCATTCCAAGGAACCAAAGGTCCAGTAAATAAATGTCCGATTGCTGTATCGCGGCAATATATTAGCAAACCCGTAACTTCTAATAACCCCAGGTACACCCAAATTTCATCTGTTGTCACGAACCCTCTTTCCGAAGCGGGTTGGAAGGTTCGTCCTTGAAAGATGGCGTAGCGAATTAAAAATATACCTGTTGCCAACCCGACATAACGGTTGAAAACGATGGGTGCAGTCAACGCACCTATAAATAAGCAGCTACTCCCAGCCCAATGAAGATGGGCGATCGCTTTTAATTCTTGAGAGGTGAGGCGTAAATAATCGCTTAACCAAGGTGACAAGATACGGTAGGCGTAAATAATCCCAGTTCCCAACGCTGCCATAGCAATAAGTCCATCTCCCCAAGCTCCTCCTGAAGTTTGTGACATCTGATAAAACAAAAGTTCATAGGCAGAGATGGATATGCCAGCGATGCCCAAGTAAAGTAGAGTTTTTAATTCTTGCTGGCGTCTTCCCACACCGATGGCAATCAACGCCACTCCCAAAGAACATAAACCTGTCCACGCGGTAAAAGTATCCCAGCGCAGCAGTACGCTCAATGCACCATAAATGAGTGGTAGGATGTGGAAACTACTAAAATTTCTTTGTGGTCGATGTTGCCTTTGCCACCAATCACTTAAAAGCTGAGTTATTAAACCTAAGGCAATATTAGCGATCGCAATCTTAATCAGAGAACGTTCCCCAAATCCTAACACTTCAACTACCAACAACTCCAAACACCAACCGATACCATAAAATGCTAAATTCGTTGGTTCTCGCCAACTGCGAGCGCCAATTGCAGCTAATGTGATGACAGTTGAAGTTAAATATATAAATCCAGGAATGGCAATCCGTTGGTAAACCAGCAGCGAGTGTAGAGTTAGAATCACCAATTCTAAACCACACAATGCGATCGCCCACTTATCAGTGACATCCGCATAGAGAACTGCTAATTCTTGAGTTTGAAGAATCAGAACTTTACGAATCAACCACAAACCGAGGATAGCGATCGCTCCTACGATAAACCAACCCTCAGTTGACAGGTGCCGAAAACCCAGCGCCACTATGAAACCCAACCCAAAACATACCGTAATTCCCGCAGATATTTTGTTGCGTAAATAACTTGTATTTACAAACATCAAAACAGGACTCACACCTAAACCGATTAATCTAATTCCCTCGAACGGTAAGGTGAGGAACTGAACAGCTAATAATGCCAAGGTACTATAAAAAATGCTACCTCTGCGCGCCTCCCTCTCGTTTCTTGGTGCCGTAAGGCTGCCAATACCCGTGAGAGTTAAAGGGGTAATCAACCAAGTAAATCCCCAATTGTGAGTATTGACAATAATGCTATTCCATGGATGATAAGCATTTTCCCATAATAGTAAGTAACTTGTGACGGCTAATCCTAAACCAATGTGCCATGCACTACGTCGCCAAATTCCACTGCCAACACTTAATAGCAACTCAACCACCATCAGCGCTAACAAAACACATGCCCAAACTTCCAGACGACGACTTGGTAAGAGCCAATCAATTGTAGAGCAAAGCGTCACTACTCCGGTAATGTGCGTCAAGTAAATGAGGGGTTTCCCAAGATCTGTGCTTCTCTCATGAGTGCGTCGTCGGTAAACGACTGCAAGAGTGATTGTGGAAAAGAGTAGATTCAGAGATCGTAATGTGGGATTTACAAAAGAGATCGTTGTTAAGAAGCTTCCGCTCATTAGCGTGAGGATATCACTAAAACGAGCTAAATCTCTTTTTTGGAGGCGATAAATCCGCTCCGTCAGCGCCACCATGAAAATTAAGTAGGGAAATAGAGCAACACTGAGTAACGCCCAAGGAGTATGTTGAGAATGGGTGAGTTTTGTGCCAACAGCGATCGCCCATTCTTGTAAACCGACAGGTACTAACCGCCAACCCAGCCAAACCATCTGTAGACTGATGGCGAAAATTGCCAAGAGTGAATCATGAGCAGCATATTCCTGTAAGCGACGGTTGAAAAACCACAAACTCAAGCCACTCACAGCAATTGCCTGCCAAGGTGAGGGTTCTACCGAAACAAGCCAACCGATGAAGAGTAAGATTCCGCCAAGAACTTCCCAAGGTAATTGAGGAGTAGAATTGCTTTCAAGTCTTTCAAGCTTCCTTCCAGATTGTGCCAACCAAGTCACAAGCCAACCGCAAATGCCGATCGCTAATCCCAACTGAGTGATATCAATGCGGACAACAAAAATTGCCCGTACTAATACTACTGCTAAACCATAAACGACAACTAAGGCGGGTAAAGTGATACCAAGCCCAACACGCCTATCGTCGGCATTTCTGAGAGGAATTCGGGAATGATGGCGATGAACGGTAATCAGGGTTGTGCCTACTGTCGCCAAATAAACAGCAATTAAGGGAAATCCTGGGAGTTTCCAACCCCAGTGTAAGTACGACAGCCCTAAAATATTGATTAAAGGTAATTTCCCCAATGGCGAATTAGTGACAAACAGCCGATTCTGGGAGAGTAAAATTGTGATGACGGTGAGAGATGGGCAGGCGATCGCAATTGCAATCCAGTCTAGAGGATTCTTCCACAAAGAGAAGCTATCCATTGCCCAAAAGTTAACAGGCATCAACAAAAGGGTGACAATCAACAATGTTTGAGCCGTTAATCTTAAATTAGGCTGTCTGCCTGCCCAGAAACTAAACCCCCAGAAACTCAAAGTATAAGCAAATAAAACCCCATACTGTCCAAAAGCGGGAAACCTTTGCCATTGAGTGGCAGCAAGTACCCCAGAAGATACCACAACCAAGAATACTCCTAAAAACAGCAGCCACCGGACGCTCAATTCTGCTTGCAATGACTGCAACATTCTGGCAATTAAGTTGGGCGATGCCTGCGGCGGATTTCTGTCTACCGCCAAAGCTGCAACGGGGTTGGAAGTTGCAGATGCGATTTCTGAAGAAGGTTGAGTGACTGGTTGTAATACCAACTGACAAACAAGAAACTGTTGACATATTTGTCTGACTTGGGTATCTGATATTAAACCCAATCGTAGCCATGTTTCTAGTCCCTCTAATAACTGGGGATGGGAAGATGGCAGCCTGAGTTCAATCTTGAGCGATCGTTCTATGGGTGAAGACATAAGCCGCAGTGAAAAGGCTTGTTAGTTTAATCTTCGTTTTGATTTCAGTTTCTTTTAATTTTAATGTGCCACTTGTTGTGCTGGTGGATTGATGCTCTGGTTCCTCAATAGATTTCTGCGCCTTTGCGTTAGATAAATATAATTAACCGCAATAGACTTGGGCAGTGCGTTGGGCGGCTTTGCCGACTTGAAGCATCTGCCCGCGCCAAGAAAGCCAAGAAAGAAAATAGAGAAGATAAGTAATTTTATACTCTTATAACTTACGCACGCTCTAAGAATTCTTGGCGCTCTTGGCGTCTTGGCGGTTACAAAAATTAAGCTTTGTAGCAATTTTTACGTAAGTTCTGACTTTCTTTGGAAGCTGTCAATCTATGACTACTTAAAATTGGTTTTCAATTCAATATTTCGTAAGAAAAAGTAAGCAATGCCTGCGAACAGAATACCTAACTCAAAACCAATATCAATTCCATGGGGCGGATTGAGAAAGTAAGCAAGGGGACCTACAGAATACACCTGCGCCGCACCTAGGTAAACTCCAAATAAACCAAACAACATCGATAGCATAGCAGCCCATCCAATGGGTAATCGGCTGGGGTTGTTCCAGTCATTAACATTGTAATGTCCACGACGGAAAACAAAGTGTTCTAGAATGAGAACAATCGACCAAGGACCAAGCCAATAACCGATTAGCAGCAGAAAATCGGTGAGTGTTTCGTTGAAGTTGTGGGCAGCGGTGATTGCGATCGCAACATAGATCGCTGCACCAATAAGTGTCCATACAGCCCGATTGATGCGCCCAAAGAAACGACCTAGTAATTGTATCGATAGAGCAAGGCTGTAATCATTGGGGATATTATTTGCCACCACACTTAAAGCCAGTAACATCAGAATCAGAGTCCCAAAGCCACCCAACGGACTAACAACACCCGCAAATAATTCTCCACCAATCTTACCTTTTAACGTGGGAACGGTGGATAAGGCAAGACCGAGTATTTCTAGCAGCACACAAGGTAGAAAGACACCTAAGAAAGTTAACCAAAAGATCCGCTGAGACGAAGTTTCTTCAGGTTGGTTGACATTATAATCAGCAGCATATGAACTCCATCCTGTAGCGAAACCATAAACAGCACCACCAAAGGACATGAAACTCGCAACTTCGGCTATGCCTTTTGCAGATGATGTGATGTGAAAGTTTGGTGCGGCAGTAACGAGAATAATCAGAAAAATTACAGTCATCGGTATCCAAGCATAACGCTCGTAACGATGTACGTACACATAGCCGTAAAGACTCACTAATGTTGTCACCCCGGCAATACACATAATACCCGCCCAACTGGGAACGACTCCACCACTTAAGGCAAAGATTAATTGACCCCCAACTATTACATTAACAACAGACCAACCAATGCAAGTAACAACGTTAAAAAGCGCTACAATTGCCGCACCCACCCAACCAAATGAAAAGCGCGAGATCGTCATCTGCCGTAGTCCTAACTTTGGCCCTAACGTAGAGAAAAAAGCGACTGGGAGGACACCAAGTGCATTGAACAAGAAGATCGCGGCGACACTATCCCAAAATCCCAGACTAAAGACAAGAGTCGCTAAAGAACCGAGGGCAACTGTAGAGATGACCAAATTAGCCGACAACCACATGGTAAAGTTGTCGAAAATGCGAATATGAGTGCGCGATGTGGGTAAAACTCGCTCGATCCCGTGTGTTTCAATGCCTCTAGGTTCTAACAAATTACGCCTCACCACGCTGCCTCCAAGTTTATGTATGTAGTTCACGTAATTATGCGGCACACTAGGATAGTTGTACTAGATGCAAGCAACAAGAATTGCTAATGGGAGAAATTCGATGAATAAATTTCAGATTAGTCTCGACTTCAACGATGTAGATTTAGGTTCCTTAGAGACAGAAGATGATTTTTCTCAAGAGGCAAAACGATTACTACCTAAGGCACTCGTCAAATTAGGTGAAAGTGTTGGGGAAAAGACATGGGAAGATTTACAGCAAAGTTTTAAGGGAGTAGGTGGTAAAGTCAACTCTCAAAGTGAGAAACGTAAGTTTATTCAAGAAACAGGAAGAACTTATCACCGCAATGCAAGTAGTAGAGAAAGACAAGAACTTGAAGAATATATAGTAGAACAATTACATAAACATAAGCAATCTCACACTTTGTAAGCTTTTAGCAGCTTAGTTTGAGATGATGAGGTTTCTAGGATTTTTAGTACGTTAAACCTATAGTACAGCAATCCTAAATCATTCGTGAACAATAAGATTCCCGACTTCTTAAGGAAGTCGGGAATCTGAACTTACAATAATTTGGGTTCATGTCACGCTTATCGCATTTCTCCCTGTTATAAATTGTAAGTTACAGTTATTAACTATTTATCTTACTCCTCTTTATATGAATACTAAAGACGCATCTAAGCCTCAACACGAAAATTTTGTGTTAACAAATTAATCTACTACTCCGGCTTTATGAACTACGGACTTAGCTAGCGCCATTACGGAGGCAATTACGTAATACCATTAAGTAATACACATAATTTTATTCTCAGTATTATTTTCTTCTCAACTTTACATCAAATATAAGATTGATATCAGGTTCATTTAATGATTTCTAGTTAGTCAGGATAACTATTGCTACTTTGCTACTAGCAATCATGTACTATATATAACAATATCTTTCATTGTATAAAAAAATGCAAGTCTCTTACAATTTGACATTTGTTACGCTCTCAGTCTTTGTGGCCATAATTGGTTCTTATGCTGTACTGGGTATTTTCTCTTCTTTTACCCAAAAAGAAGATGAAACTGAAATTCCAGCATTAACCACAGGCGTTCTAATGGGTCTTGCTATCTGGACCATGCATTTTATAGGGATGAAAGCTTTCACAACAACAGTCAAGGTAAAATATGACATTTTAATCACTATTTTTTCGATTTTCCCGGCAGCACTTGGAGCAAGTATTGCATTTTTTACGCTTTTCCCCAAAACAACGAAACGTCCTTCTAAAAAGCGTTTATTATTAAGTTCTTTAATTATGGGAACCAGTATAGTAGTTATGCATTATACAGGTATGGCAGCAATGATGATGCCTGCAAGAATTAGCTATAATTCTTTTATAGTTATGTTATCTATCGTCATTGCATTTTTGGCATCATATCTAGCACTGGCATACTTTATCCATTTAAACTTTTTACATCATAATAATAAAAAAAAACACGCAAAAATTTTTCCGGCAATATTAATGGGTGTCACAATTTCATTGGTCCACTATATAGGAATGAGCGCTGCAAATTTTATTCCTAACTCTACACTCAGTAATAATTCTCTACTATTACTCAACGAATACGCTACATATGGTATAGCATTTTATTGTGCATTGATGCTGATTTTGACTTCAATGATTGTTGCAGTCACGTTAAATAAGTCAAATTGACTTTAACTCGTCGGGTGCGTCTTTGATAATTAATTATTATTACTCTCGAATTACCTATCTTTTCAGAAAGCACTACAAAATTGGACTTTGGACGATATTATAAACAGTAACAAGCCATGATACGGGTGTTTTGAGCAAAAACATTCATGTCTGCAATCTCTCTAAACTTATATTTTTTGGTTGTTATCTCTCTATCACTCTTTTAGGAAGAGAATCTACAATTCTTATAGACAAAAGCAGAGTAATCAAGTCTCTACCTTTCTTTGTAATACCGGGATATGAAAGGGAATCTGACTAGTGTTTACACTATAGCCGAAGCATCGGGTAGGTTAGGGGGCAATGTTCTACGAATCTTCCTAGAATATTGCCCATCCTACAACTAATAGCTTTTAACTATTAGTTTTCATAACTTTCTCAACTTAGGATGGATTGTCGTTGTGGATACTTGGCGACTTGTTAAGACGGCGATCGCACGTGCATATTGAGGATCGGACTGAGTGCCGATTAAAGTTGGATTAGTTCCCAGCTGCCGTTGCTGGGCTTGTGTCAAATCTATCTTGACATCAGGTCTAATTCCTTTATGATTAATATCTGTGCCATTTGGTGTAAAGTAATGTTCTATTGTGACTGCCAAGCCAGAACCATCCGATAGTTTGCGAAGTTCCTGAACTAACCCTTTTCCAAAGGTTTGACTGCCAACAACGACTGCCCTTTTGTTATCTTTGAGGGCACCAGTAAGAATCTCACTCGCACTTGCCGAATTACCATCTACCAAAACAACCAAGGGTTGTTTAGTTAGGGTTGTGTGATTAGCTTTGACTTCCTCCTTACCGCCCACACGATCTACTGTACGCACGATCGCACCATTCTCCAGCCACATCCGGGCAATCTCAATGCTCGAAACCACAAGTCCCCCAGGATTGCCGCGTAAATCCAATACAAATCCGTTAACTTGCTTAGCATTGAGCGTCTGGATTGCCCGACGCATTTGCTCTGGTGCGTTTGCACTAAATTCTGCCAAGCGGATATAGCCAATGCGTCTAGAGCCTTCCTGCTTGAAATTATAAGTTACCTTTGGCACTTCAATATTTGCGCGTGTTATCTTGAAGTTAGAGACGCTTTGCCTATCCCGCACAATTCTGAGAACAACAGGTATACCAGCTTTACCGCGAATCAGCTTGGAGGCATCCTCTACGTTCATTGATGAAGTCGATTTCCCATCAATTGCTAAAATCCGATCTCCAGCTTTGATCCCTGCTTTGAGTGCCGGGGAATTCTCGACAGTTTTCACCACAACCAACTGCTTGGTTTTTTGGTTCTCTTCTATTTGGATGCCAATTCCAGACAATTGCCCATCAATTGACTGCTCTGTCAGGGTTTGGTAATCTTTGGGATCAAGAAACCGAGTGTAAGGATCTCCCAGCTTTTTGAGAGCTTCTCGAATGGCGTTGTAAGCCTGTTCGCGGGTGGTGTAGTTTTGGCTTAACAAACTTTGTCTCGTTGCTTGCCAGTCGACGTGATTGAACGTGCTATCTACATATTGGCGGTTAACGATTTGCCAGACTTCATCGACGACTGCTTTTGGACTATCTTGCAACTGGGCACGAACAGAATGACATGCACTAGGAGTCAATACAGAAAAAATAGCAGAGGAGGCGAGCGCTCCACAAACAAAGGCAGTACGGAGCAGTGGGAAACGTTTTGAAGATTGACGCATTGAGATTAGTGCCAATAGACTTGGATACTTTTAAATTTAGTTTTCACTACCTTAAACTGCAATACCGGAGTGTTTCGCCACTACTCCTGGGTTTGACATTTTATCTCATGCCGCTACCATTTTAGACTTGAGTGCTTCCAACGCTTCAATTGTCACCGCAGTTGCTTGCCACGTAGAACGTGCTATTAGGCGCTCGCACCAAGTACTAAGCTTTGGATAGTCATACCAGGATACACCAGTACTTGGTAACCAAGGTATAACTGTTCCGGCAACAACCTCGGCTAGAGTTAGGTTTTGACTACCAAAGTAAGGGCGATCGTCTAACAAATTCTCAAAATATTTCAGCACTGTTGCAGCCTGCTACTTTGCTTGCTCAACTTTTGCTGCATCTTCTACAGAGAAACCTAGCCAGTGCGATATTAACCTGCCAAACCGTTTGTGGCGGATAGGGATAAAAAACTTCCATCTCTAAGTTTCGGCTCATGAATTCTCTTCCAAATAGTTACCAAGGGCATCCAGTTTTTATAGCCAAAACTCCTCGTAGTGGGCAATCCAATCGGATATTTGCTTCAAAGGTTCTGGATTCAACCGATACAGGCGCTGTCGCCCTGCTTTGCGCATTTGAACTAAGCCAACTTCACAAAGAACCTGCAAGTGCTGAGAAATCGCTGGCAAGCTCATTGCAAAAGGCTCAGCTAATTGCTTAACTGGTTGCTCCCCATGACGCAACCGATCCAAGATTGCCCTTCTTGTTGGATCTGCGATCGCCGCAAAAACATCGGCACTAGCAGTAGATCTACTCATAGTACCCAGTCCCTAACAGCTTTGATTATAAATAAGCGTTTGCTTAAATGTCAAGCATGATAGATGTAGAATACGTAGTGAGGACTTCAGTCCTCAAAAACATGAAGACTGAAATCCACTAAAATAGCGACAGGCGGTATTGATTTTAGGAATTAAACCTTGCTTTTTTAGCTACGCCTGCGCTATTGCTTCTCAGATAATTGAGACTCGCCGGAAACGATGTTTTTTCGTTACACAAGATCCGAAATTTGTGCAGTGTGTAAGTCCTCGAAAATCTGAGGACTGAAGTCCTCACTACGGTAAACCTACACCCCGCTTTCAACCTTAAATGTGTGGGTTGACAAATCACTAAGTATATGAATATACTTTTCGATAGTAAGCTTGATATTCCTCAGATAACAGCGGTTCCCACCAATTGCGCTCTTGTAAATACCATTCAACGGTTAGACGTAAACCCTCTGAAATAGTTACAGAAGGCGTCCAATGAAGTTGATTTTGAATCTTAGTGGCATTGATTGCATATCTGCGGTCGTGTCCGAGTCTATCCTTGACAAAAGTAATCAAATCTGTCGAGGGACGTACAGGCAAATTGGGTACGAATTCATCCATCAAATGGCACAACATATGCACAAGGTTGATATTTTCTACCTCATTGTTACCACCGATATTGTATGTTTCGCCTGGTATACCGGAATGAATCACCACATCTAAAGCACGACAGTGATCGCCGACATAAAGCCAATCCCGAACATTTTTGCCATCACCATAAACGGGTAATGATTTCCCGATCAAGGTATTGATACACATGAGAGGAATGAGCTTTTCTGGAAATTGATAGGGACCGTAATTATTAGAGCAGTTTGTGATTAAAGTTGGCATTCCGTAAGTATGATAGTAAGCACGCACTAAGTGATCGCTACCTGCTTTAGATGCTGAGTATGGACTGTTGGGAGCGTATGGTGTAGTTTCACTAAAAGGTGCGTCATCCGGACTAAGACTTCCATAGACTTCATCAGTAGAAACATGCAGGAAACGATAAGCAGGTGGTTTGGAGTTGACTCCCCAATGTTGACGAAAAGCTTCGAGTAAGGTGAAAGTGCCGACAACATTAGTTTGCACAAAAGCACCAGGGCCCAAAATCGAGCGATCAACATGAGATTCTGCCGCAAAATGGGCGATTGTGTCGATATTCTCTGATTGGAGGATCTGATCGACAATCGAGCGATCGCAAATATCCCCCTGCACAAAACAAAAATTCTTTCTTCCCTCTACTGTAGCCAAATTGCGACGATTTCCTGCGTAGGTAAGAGCGTCTAACACCACTACTCTGTCATCAGGATAAGCCTGACACCAATGATGTACAAAATTTGCACCAATAAAACCCGCACCACCAGTTACTAATAGCTGACGACTCATCAAACTCACTCCTCTTTTTTTTGATCGTGCACGACGCTTATAATAGTCAAACTACTACAGTTTATTTGTAGGTTGAGTTTTTTACCAAATTATGGTTCGCTGCACTCGTGTGTAGTGAAATAATGGAACAATGGCAAACTTAAAGCGAGTGGGAGACTTAGAAATTGAGCAGGATCTCGATCATCAGGAGCGAGTGTGGTTTCTCCAACGCATCGCTTGGTTCGTTATGGCATTAGCTACTTTAGCAGGATTGCTAGGAGTGTTCGGAACTGGAGTACTTAGCAACGCCAAGGCAGGTAAGCAAACCGATCCCCTGTGGGTAGAATATGAACGGTTTGAACGATTTCAGTCGCAGACTAAACTTCGGATACATTTTAACCCAAACGCAGAGCGTGCAGGTGAAATTCGAGTTTGGTTCAAGCTCGATTATATAGAAAACGTTCAACTTCAGCAAATTACACCAGAGCCAAAAAGCGTTGAGGCGCAATCAGATCGCTTGATATACACCTTCTCTCATCCGAAACCAGATCAACCCACTGCGGTTACATTTTACATGCAGCCAGAGAAAATCGGTCCGTTATCAGGTTCGGTGGGTCTCGAAACCGGATCACCCATATCATTTAATCAGTTAGTTTATCCTTAATTAAAAATGGATGCTGTTCTCCGTGCCGTTGCTGTTTACTTTTTCTTATTTATTCTCTTTCGCATTGCGGGGAAGCGATCGCTAGCGCAAATCACCACATTTGACTTTATCCTGCTGCTAATTGTCAGCGAAGCCACCCAAAACGCGATGCTCGGAAATGATTACTCGCTGACAAATGGATTTCTCGTCATTCTTACCTTAATAGGAATAGATATTTTACTATCGCTTTGGAAGCGGCAATCACCGGAAATCGGAAAGCTCATTGATGGTGTGCCCTTGATTATTGTAGAAGAAGGTCGCCCTCTAAAAGACCGCATGGCAAAGGCACGCGTAAATGAGGACGATATTCTGACTGCAGCCCGCGAATCGCAAGGCTTGGAGCGTATGGATCAGATTAAGTATGCTGTGTTAGAGCGCAGTGGCGGGATTTCGATTATTCCGAAGTCAGAAAAGGGCTAACCACTTTTTTCCCTCAATTACTGCTGTAATTCTTGATATACATCTTCAAAAATAATGTAAAGGCGAACGACAGACGCTGATTTTTCTCAAATCTCCAATAATACTAGGACTTACGCACTGTACAAATGAACCATAATATGCATAACGGAATTTTGTCGTTTCAGGTGCTTCGCATAACCCTGATTTACTCGCTTACTTTGCGATTGCTAAGTGGTCAACATGGCTGAAACACCCAAATTGCGTGTACTACTTATGTACAATGCGTAAGTCCTAAACGCTTTCCTGCCAATATCCATGAAAGTTAAATGGGATAGGATGAGTGAGTCGCGCGATCGCAATTGGGCCTTGAGCGAGAGACTCAGCCTCAAAAATTGCTAACGCTCCCAGTTTCGTGCGCCGATCCAAAACTTCTGTAAGAACCCAGCCTGGTTCATGACCGTGATTCGCCGAGTAATTGAGTCCAGGTCGAGGAATGAAAACAGGTTCAAGACAATAAAAGGAGTCACCAAAGTCGTAGACCTGAGATACACCAGTTCTCATATCAATTCGCTTAATTGCGGTCGCACCCAAGAATCCCGCACCCTCGGTGTTATTAAGCAGATAACCATACCGATAAGGATACCCTACAAACTGTTGATTGATAGACGGTAACTCATGACTTCCTCGATCAATAATCTCTTGACGCACCGTTTTTTGCTTGAGATTGATTATATAGCGACGGATAGTGCCTGGGAACTTTGGTACACTTTGTTGCCCTCTCATTATGTTTGCTAGGATTGGATCAGAACCAAAAAAATGATCCGGATTATCGTAACCGATAAAGTCAGCAATGATCTCACTTTTTGTTTCATAGGCATTCAAAATGTGCCACATCCAAGCGCCGTCAATCGGAAGTTGAATCGGCTCACTATTGCTATCTCGATTTACCACAACTAAGAGATTGCCCTGCTCCGGTTGCCATTGGAAAGTATCGATCAGACTGCTTTTTCCTTGCGCAACTTGTTGGGCATCGAAGGTGACAGGGTGCAAATTGAAAATCACATGACGTTTGCTCACAAAGAAATCATGAATATAAGGTCGGCGAGGCATATTTACGGCTTGCTGGTGCTTGAAACTGCCATCCGGATTCAACGTCACTATGAAATAGGTACTGAAACCTGGACTAAAGGCAAACAGAATCCACTCCCCTGTTTTTCCGTCAATTTTGGGATGGGCTTTAAAACTGATAGGTATTTGCTCTGGTAAGCTGAAGTTAGCCGCTCCAGTCGTCTCTAATGTCTCTGGATTGAGTTCCCAACTCGGCCCAATATCATCAAAGGCGTATAGTTTACCGTTTCTAGAAAAAACGGTTACGCCAGCCTGTCCTGGAGAAGCCCCAATGCGAACATCTGGCGAAGCCACAATACTCCAGGTGTCATAAAGAAATTGGTTTGCTGCTGCTTCTTTTTGATATTTTTCAGTCCGTACAAATCGATTTTGATAATGCACTTTGCCATTTTGAATGCGAAATGCTTGAATCATGCCATCTCCATCCAGCAGATTTCTTTTTCGCAAATTACCACGATCAAATAAACCTGGTCCATTGCGATAGAGAGTGCCCTGCAACGCCTGAGGTATAGATCCTTCAACCTGTGCCTCGTAATCATATTCCTGCAATAACGAGCTTGCTAATGTAAAAATGGGCGATTGTTGCTGTATTGAGTTATAGAATTCGGCACTTGAGATGCCCAAGCTGTCTGCCTGTGCTGGAGTATATTTTGACAATAAGGCTCCCATCGTACCAAGTGTTCCAAATCCTATTAGCTCTAATGCTTGACGACGCTTCATGTTGCATTCTCCAATATACTGTCTTGAGCAATTCATTATTAACAAAAGACGCTTTATCTTGACCTCTGACCGATGGCAGCAGTAAACCTATTCCCAGAGTCAAAATGCTCAACGCCAGAATCAATACTCCAGGGTAAATTAATTAAATAGCTCCGTTCGGCTAATTAACACAGACAATGTAACTATTAGTGCGCTTCGCTTCGATGACTCAAACAGAATAATTTTCATGACAAATAAACCTCCATTTGCTAGAGGAAAAACTCGATAAGATTGTAGTCATTGCAAATTTATGTTGTTTCAAAGTTGCTAAATAAAGGAGCAAAACTGTATTTTTATACTTGCAGTCAGATTTAATGTTATCCTTGCCTTCGGCAACGCTTTCATTCAAAAGGTAACTAAAAAATACTTTTTATCCAACTAGCGGTGGTCATGAAGATATATGACCCTGGTCATAGTTCAATTAGGGACAAAATGTTTTAGTATATGTATGACTTCTCAAAGAAAGATTATCGCGATTTCCAGTTTCTTCATTTAACCAAAACTTCCCTAACTCTACTTCAAAGCCTTTTCCCACAGCAGGTTCTTCTTCATCAAGTCGTGGTAAACCAATGGACACAGTTTCTGCTGGTGGGGAGAGTACCCATTGCTTAAGATATTGGGGGTGTTGCAAAACGAGTGGGTACAGGAACGCAGTAAATCCCTTCGTTTGCTGCGATTTGGGCACGGGTTGCAATCGAGCCTGCTTTGCAATCAGCGATAAAGACAAAATTTTTGTGTCCAATCACCTTTGCTATTCGTTGCCATGTTGGGAAATATAATGGATCATCAGCTCCATTACCTTCTAAGGTAGCGCTTGCTAATGGCATTCCCATCGGGTCGAGGGTTGCCAGTAATTGACGGTATTGCAATAAGTCTGGACGCTTGTCTGCACTCGACTCCTCGCCTTTATGGGGGGCGGCGAAAGTAGAAGACACATATAATCTCTTAGGTCATGCGCTGCGTAAAGCTGTCAGATTAATGGCGCAGGCTTCGGGACACTCAAGCGAGCAAGTAGTAAAAGAAACACAACTAAATGCTCTAGTCACAGGAACTTCCCTCAAAGCTGCGCCCTTATTTGAACTGGGATGATCTAACTGAGCGTTCAATAGCGTTGGAAACCATTCTCAACACTTTAGACAAGCTTGAGTCGGAGTTCCAAAAAAAAAACTGAAGATTCGGCGCTAACCGAGGCTCAAGAAGTACTTGACGTGGCGCGACAAATTCAATCCCAAAATGTAACTATTGATGATCTTGGGCAACCAATACTTAGTAAAGGTGTAGCAAAAGACCGCCGCATTTCAATTGAAGACCCAGATATGCGTCATGGACGCGAAGCTCGCCGGAGAGAGGACTCTCTCCGGCGAGCTTCACGTTTTGATGGCTATAAACGTCATGTCCTAAGGGATTTGGAGAGTGCGGTGGTGCGCTGCGTCGGTTTGACAAGTGAAGACCGTTCCAGAGGCAAAATTACCACTTTTTATGTGACCTGAATCATCAATTATTAGGCTAAATCCCCTACTAATTCTCGTCTGACTACACTTGTTCATTATCTCTAAGCGACGTTCATTAATCTGAGTGTCTGACCATGGCGATCAGCGTTAAAAAATGGTGTAATTGATGGTATTCGACTTTTATAGCATTCTCAGCCATCGGAGAAAGGTTTTTTCGTTCGCTTTCGCCCAATAATCCCCCTAAATAATGCCTAAACCCTCTTTTTTGAGCTTTGTGAGTAAACGCTTCATCAAACCGTTGACACCATTTCTTAAAACACGGAGGCATCGCTGCGGGGGTTGTCTCTTTCATGGGTGTTACTTTGACGTGAAAGCTACGCTGCTAAATCATTATACTCTATTTTTATCTTCTTTTTTGTTTAAGTCCCGTTAGCTATGTTTGCAGAAGATAGAAATCTTTTACCTAGAGATCTATTTATCTCATGCCTTGATGACTGTCTAAAAGGAGAAAGCTCGTATGACGTATTAGGTGGTTTATTCCACGCAATGAATCAACTTGGTAAAATTCCTGCTGGACGCTACAGAGGTGTAGATTACTTCAACGGGGGGTTGTTTTCAAAGATTCACCCCATTGAGCTTACGAAAGATGAACTCAAATTTTTAACCAAAATATCGCTGGAAGATTGGGGTAAGGTCCGTCCAGCTATATTTGGAGGTCTGTTCAAGTCAACTCAAGACAAAAAAGAAAGACAAGCAAGAGGTATTCACTTCACTTCAGAAGCCGATATCATGAAGGTTGTTCGCCCCACTATCAGTAGATACTGGGAAGAGAAGATTGAACAGGCTACTACTTTAACCATAGAACTAAGAAATTACAGGGTTTTAGATCCTGCGTGCGGTTTGGGTAATTTCTTATACATAGCTTATCAGGAGTTAAAAAGGATTGAGCTATGGCTTTTAGACAAAATTTCTCAGCGTCAGAGAAAAGAGGATAAACAATTAGAGATTGGGTTTGTTACTCCACTACAGTTTTACGGCATGGATACTAATTTATTTGCTGTAGAGTTGGCTAAGGTGACAATGGCTATAGCAAGAAAAATTGCTATTGATAATCTTGAGTTGACAGAGACAGCATTACCTCTAGACACCTTAGATAACAACATCGTTTGTCAAGACGCATTATTTAATCAATGGCAGCAAGCTGATGCTATTATTGGGAATCCACCTTTTTTAGGTGGTAAACATATGAAAACTACACTAGGCGACAACTATGTAAATAGAATATTTAATAAATTTCCCGACGTTAAAGATTCTGTTGACATTTGTACTTATTGGTTTACCATAGCGCACGATAATATCAATGAGAATGGTCGTGCTGGACTAGTTGGAACTAACTCTATTAGTCAAGGCAAGAGTAGAAATGCAAGTCTAAATTATATTGTTAAAAATAATGGATATATACACGAAGCTATTTCTACCCAGCCTTGGTCTGGAGAAGCCAAAGTGCATGTAAGTATTGTGAATTGGAGTAAAAAAGAGTCTAAACGATGTTATCTAGATAATCAGTTAGTACAATCTATTAAGATGATTGATGAAAAGTTAGCCGCAATATTGGAGAAGATTCAATCTATGGCTAATCCAGTGTCAATGCCAACAGCGATCGCGCCAGTGTCAACACCAGCAGCAACCGAGCCAGTACCAGCACTAGAGCCAGCGCCAACACCAACACCAGTACCAGAACCAAAGCCAGTACTAGAGAAAAATTGGGCAGAGGTTACCACTGAGGAATTAAGAGGGAAGAAGATACCTGGAAGTGCCGAGGAGAAAATTAAGCGTACAGTCCAAGCCATCTTTAACTACAACGACTACTCAGCACCGTCAAACAACGAGCGATGGTTTCTGGGAGTTCGTTCCATTCAAGATTTATCAGGATGCAATTACGCTCCTATCAAAAAATTTGTTGACGATTACAGTACTATGATTGCCGACCACAATGCTAAATACGGCTTGAGCAACCAGCACAACAAAAAGCATATTAAAGCTATTTCTGAGATTATTACGAAGTGGTAATTGCGATTTATACCTAGGAATTTGAGGGTAAAATTAATACATTATCCTCAAACTATGAAAATTTCGGAAAAATTATGAAAGATTACGAGATTATAGACTCCAAATATATTGAAGCAATAATAATGACCGCACAAGGTCGCTCTATTCAAAAAATCGCGGATCAATACGATGTTAATTACAGAACTATTCAAAATTGGAAAAAACGTACAGACTTTCAAGAATTAGTTAAGAAATGTACTATTGAACTTTTTCACAAATCTATATCAGCAGTTTTTTTAGGAAGTGAAAGGGCAGCTAAAGAACTTTTAAAAATTATTGATGACCCAGCCACATCAAACAAAACAAAGCTTCAAGCAATTAAATTGATGTTCGATATTGGCGATAAATTTCAAAAAAATCAATATATTTGTGAATCACCAGAAGTTACAGCTTTGAACATACTTGTAAAGCGTAATATTGTTGATATAGATACAGTAAGAGGTATCTTAGATGCTATTCGACAATCAGAAAATTTATTAGAAGAAGGTATTCGCCAAGTTTTTAATGGATAAAAATTTACTAGCTATACAAGAGGAATTTGAAGCAACACCGATTCTAATTGAGTTTCTTGAATACGGTAGAAAATTTTTTAATGATAAGTGGGATCAGAAAGCGTTTGATTATTGGATTTTTATTGCTTTAAAGCTCTATCCAAACCGTACTACTTCCGAATTAGCGCAATTAATAAATCACATACGAAGATCAGCGTTTTTAATGTCTAAAGACAATAGCTAACAGTGGGAAAACTGGTGACGGGGCATTCGGGAGAACTTCCTCGCTGGCGATTGCTGGAATGATGCCCGAAGGATGGAGGAATAATTAAAAA
>JAQYWO010000152.1:13404-19273 GCA_029379215.1 Rhizonema sp. PD37 | reverse complement strand
AATTAACCCCGCCCCTACTCACTCGTAACTCCCCACTCCCCGCTTACATCCTGTACGAGTTGCCAAAAGTGCTTGATTGGGGGAATTTGAAGGCGATCTTGAGTCGTTACCATAACGACAGAACGAGTCAATTTAGAACTGTCAGGCAGAAAATCATCATTGCTTGCTAGGGAACGAACTGCTAGAGTTGCGTCACTGCGTGCTTCAACCAATGCTGAGTAAGGGAGCAAAGCCACCAGTTCTCCTTGGCGTACGACTCCCCGAAAAGCATCGAGGGTGTTTACCTCTAAAGCCGCCTGTAATGTTGCTTCTAAACGCTCGAATCTATCCTGAACCAAGCGTTGCATCCCATAGCCATCCTTAAACACGACTTGCGGATAACGAATTAACTCTGACCAAGGGATGCTTTCGTATTGCGCTAGTGGGTGATTAGCTGCTGTTAAAACTTCGATAGGTTCATCATATAGTACTTTTACTACCATTTCTTTGTTAGTAGTTAAAAGGCGGTTGTGCATGACAATGGCCAAATCTACCAGTCCATCTTTGAGAACTTTTAAGGCGCGATCGCTTCCCAGTGAAGTCACCCGCAATTGTACGTCTGGATAATCATGACAAAATTTTTGTAACACTGGTGGTAGGTAATAGGCACACAGCGAGTGAATTGCTGCAATACAAAGTTCTGGCTGCTTTCCAGCCAATAAATCTGCGATTTCTTCTGTCGCAGTTTGCCACTCAAGGCAAATTCTTCGGACACGGGGTAGCAGGCGTTCACCTGCTAGTGTCAGCTTTGCCTGACTTGTTCTATGAAACAGTTCCAACCCCACATCTGCTTCCAGTGCCTGAATTTGGCGACTAATAGTCGATTGGGTGACACCGCCTCTTCGCGCTGCTTGTTGAAAGCTGCCAGTTTCCGCGATCGCCAGAAAGGCTTGCAACTGCTCTAGCCGCATTTTTATGTAGCCTGAAGTACACTTAGCTTCAACTAACTTAACGGATTCTCAATTCTAATTTAGTAGACTTTGTTACAGGTCTTTCCCTTTTAGACACATGAATTACAATTTTTTTGTTTAGATTGTTACGCGAAGGAGTCAGCAGTGAGGAATTGCAAGCCAACTTACACCGCTCTCGTTAAGTCAAGTACAGATTTATCCAAGTTATGGGTAGTTTTGTCCAAACTTTGAGAAGCGGTTCACGTTCCTAACCCATACCTTCATCGAAGAGCAAGCACTTTTCCACTCAATGCTCTTACTCTATATTCATAACTTTATTCATCATCTATATAGCACTGTTAAATGAGTCGTGAAAATTATTTCGGAATGAACCGCCTTAGCGCAGCCATGCCCGTTCGGCGTACTCCGTTGGAGAAGCCGCAGGCTAGCCGTTACCGTACCCCTTAGGGGAAGCAAGCTACGGGTAATACCGTTTCACTTTAAAGTTGATACAAATAGGTAAGCAGGGGGAAAGAATTAGAAACCCGTTATTTGTATCAAGATTTTCGTGAAATGGTATAACGTGTCAGTCAGGACAAGGGTAGGGCTTTAGACGCCAAGAAAAGATAGAGAGAGCGCATTTCACAAATGATTTAGGATTGCTACATCTGTAAATATAGACTTTAAATCGCGATAACCGCTAGTTAGCCGCACAATTACAACACTATCTTCAAATACTCGATAAAATATGGTGTAGCTCAGATCCCCGTTGGGGATCTTGTTTTAATCTAAACTTTATTTAATTTTTAACTTTTAATTATATAGCACTACTTGTTGCTTTAAACTTCAGTTTCTAAATTCTTGAGTGCAGCGATCGCGTGTAATCTCACAGAATCATCTGGATCTGCCAACAGTGCGGTTATTGGTTCGACAGCCTGCTGATTGCCTAAGTGTCCCAACGATAGAGCGATCGCGCTTTTAACTGTAGCAATCTTAACCCCCGGATGCTGAGATTGCAGTATTTCTAGTAAAATCTCCGTTGCTTTACAAGTGTTGTCAGGCGACTGTACTCGCCCTAGAACCTTGACAATTTCCAGCCATAATGGTGATGATTCTAGTTGATGAAATGCCTGTTGCAGATACTCCAAGCCAGATAAAGTTTCTACCCAAGAGATGCCACGGATAGCTTCTAGCTGTAGCTTTAATGGTGTGTGAGGCGACATCAGCAACTGAAATAATTGCTCAGCAACAGCATCACAACCTATCCGAGAAAGGGCAGTTACCGCTGCACAACAAACGTCTTCGTCTAAGTCATAAAGCTTGGATTGTAACCTCTTCACCAAATTTAATTCTGAACATAAGTCAGGGCGAAAACCCAAACCTAGCACTGCTTCTCGCCTGACTGTTGCAGATACATCATTCAAAACATTCAAAAGCACTGGTGGTACGCGATCGTCATGAAAGCTACTCAATGCCTCAACAGCTACAGCCCGTACAGCAACGTGTGAATCTTGCAAGACACTTAACAGAGGTGGGATAATTCCAGGTTGGCGGATAAAGGAAAGTGATTGCACCGCTAAGAGTCGTGTATCTTTGTGTGCTAATAATTCCGTCAAGGCAGTAATAGCCTGTGTACCCATCTGCCCCAGCACTGATACTGCCATTACCCGGAGTTCTTCATTTTCACCTTTTTTGATTAATTCAACCAAAGGTGCAATAGCATCAGGCTTTTTCAGTTCTCCTAAGATCTGTACTGCATACCATTGTAATTCTTCGTCAGTATCTTCATTTTCTAAAATATCTACCATTGGAAGGATGACAACACTATCAAAGTATTTGAAAACCTTAAATATCTCCCAGCGTTGCTGAAAATCCCCTTTGTTTAAAACTGCAAGAGATAATTCCAGCAAATGTTCCCTATTTTTATAAATATCTGGATGTTTTGAGTTTTCGCCCAGAATTAACTGTTGTAAATATTGACTTAACGATAACCAGTCATATGCATCATATGCAGCCTGCGCCAGCATCAAAAGCTGATTAATATTATCCATGTCTGGAGTTAGTTGTTAACTATTAATTAACCCTAAAACTTTTATTTCACTAAAACTGAATTGCCTTCTATCTTCGCTGCGTAAATTTTGAGTGCTTCTGTTGCTGGACCTCTTTGTACCTTACCATCTATCCCAAATTCTGCACCATGACAGGGACATTGAAATTTTTTAGCATTGCCCTTCCATTGCACTGTACAACCTGCGTGAGTACAGGTGGGGTTAACTGCGACCGGATTGGTTTTGGATGCATCCACAACCATAACCGGACCTAACGGTGAGTTTTTGTCAAGCAACTGACCTTTCTTTTTTAGCTCCTCTAATGTACCGATAGTTTGCCAATTTCCAGATGCTTGGGAAGAACAAGCCGCTATGACGACAGATAAATAACTTCCTACCCAACCCACTCCAAAGTTAGTGATGAAATGACGACGATTTATAGCCACGGAAAAATTTTGAAACATTATGAGTTGATTTTACTCACAACCATGAATGATCCGAAAGGCAAATAAGCCATCATTTTAGAAGTTCTGACCGCAAAGCAGGTAGGGTAAAGCGGAAGCTCTACTCAAAACTTAGCACTCTCTCAACTTACAACTTATATACCCACCACCTTGACTCTTTATTGCGGAAAACGCATAGAATCATTGCTTTTTCAGCAAAACTTTCAAGTTTTTGTAACAAAACATACGTTTTCTCAGTTTACATAACATTAACTTAAAGTTCATCTAACTAAATCACATTCATAAGCTGCATCCTTGTTGATTCAACAGGGATAGCGATCAATAACTTGCAAAGCGAAAATTAGCTCATGACAGAAACAGCAACTACCACAGCTAGCTTAAACAAGTTCGAGAAATTGAAGGCAGAAAAAGATGGACTCGCTGTGAAGACCGAGATTGAGAAATTTGCCTCTTCGGGCTGGGAGGCAATGGATGAAACTGATCGCGATCATCGACTCAAGTGGGTGGGGGTGTTCTTTCGTCCAGTCACTCCTGGCAAGTTTATGATGCGGATGCGGATACCCAACGGCATTCTTACAAGCAATCAGATGCGCGTCTTAGCGTCTGTGGTACAGCGTTACGGTGATGATGGTAACGCTGACATCACTAGCAGGCAGAATATCCAATTGCGAGGCATCCGAATTGAGGATTTGCCAGATATCTTTAATAAACTAAGCGCAGTTGGCTTGACGAGTATCCAATCAGGAATGGACAACGTCCGCAACATCACAGGCGATCCACTGGCAGGCTTGGATGCGGATGAGTTGTTCGACACGCGAGAGTTGGTGCAACAAATTCAAGACATGATCACCAGCAATGGCGTTGGAAACCCAGAGTTTAGTAACCTACCAAGGAAGTTCAACATTGCAATTACTGGCGGACGAGATAATTCAGTTCATGCGGAAATCAACGATTTAGCTTTTGTTCCTGCCTTTAAAAACAGTGCTGAGTACCCAGTTCTGACGTTTGGCTTCAACATCCTCGTCGGTGGCTTTTTCTCTGCCAAACGTTGTGAAGCGGCTATTCCTTTGAATGCTTGGGTACAACCAGAAGATGTTGTAGCAGTATGTAGAGCTATTTTGGAAGTTTACCGTGATCGCGGCTTACGTGCTAATCGGCAAAAATCTCGCCTAATGTGGTTGATAGACGAATGGGGCGTAGAAAAGTTCCGTTCGGAGGTGGAAAAGCAATTAGGTCAGCCTTTATTGTCTGCTACAGAACAAGACGAAATCAACTGGGAGAAACGCGACCATATCGGGGTATATAAACAAAAACAATTTGGATTGAACTACGTAGGGTTGCACATTCCTGTAGGACGGTTGTATGCTGATGATATGTTTGAACTTGCTCGTCTGGCAGAGGTTTACGGCAGTAGTGAAATTCGGCTTACGGTAGAGCAAAATATAATTATTCCCAACATACCAGACTCGAAATTAGCAACATTTTTAACTGAAAATTTACTGACTAAATTTAAAACTCAGCCCGAACCTCTGACGCGATCGCTAGTTTCTTGTACAGGCTCACAGTTTTGTAACTTCGCCCTCATTGAAACTAAAAACCGCGCTTTGGAAATGATTAAAGCGTTGGAAGCAGAGTTGAAACTGACTCGTCCGGTACGAATTCACTGGACAGGATGCCCTAACTCTTGCGGACAGCCTCAAGTCGCAGATATTGGCTTAATGGGAACCAAAGCTCGCAAAAATGGCAAAGCAGTAGAAGGGGTTGACATATATATGGGGGGCAAAGTAGGCACTGAAGCACATTTGGGAACTTGTGTCACTAAAGGCGTTCCCTGCGAAGACTTGCAACCAGTATTGCGTTCCCTCCTAATCGAACACTTTGGCGCACGCTTACAAAGAAGCAGTCATCACAACTAACAACTAACATTTCAATTTCTAATTTAGGAAATCTTAATGATCAAAGGCTTACTTTCATTCAACGGTCGTTACCGCATCTTACACCTGACTTGGTTTGCCTTCTTTCTCACATTTATATGTTGGTTTAACTTTGCGCCGTTTGCCACAACCATTGGCACAGAATTACATCTGGAGAAAGCGCAAATTTCAACATTAGCTATCTGTAACGTGGCTCTGACGATTCCAGCGCGGATTATTATTGGTATGCTGCTGGATCGCTTCGGTCCAAGGATTACGTACTCAATTTTGCTCAGCTATGCTGTCGTACCCTGTTTAATTACAGCAACAGCGCATGACTTCAATCAATTGGTTTGGGGTCGTCTGTTAATGGGGATTGCCGGCTCGGGTTTTGTCGTGGGAATTCGCATGGTGTCCGAGTGGTTCCCGCCGAAAGAAATTGGCAGCGCTCAAGGAATTTATGGCGGTTGGGGTAACTTTGGTGCTGCTGCCGCTGAGTTTGGATTGCCAATAGT
>JAQYWO010000152.1:0-13394 GCA_029379215.1 Rhizonema sp. PD37 | reverse complement strand
CATTAAGTACATCTTTTTTAAGTGGAAATGCGACAAACTGGCGTTTGGCGATCGCCTTAAGCGGTATTGTTGCCGCTCTTTATGGTCTGTTTTATTACAATAATGTTCAAGACACGCCAACCGGAAAAGTTTACCAGAAACCCAAGAAAAACGGTGCGATGGAAGTGACTAGTGTTAACAGTTTTGTGGCACTATGTCTCGCGAATTTGGGATTAATTCTAGGTTTGGCTTTGCTAACTTGGCGTTTGGCTCAACCGAAGATTCACTTCATCAATCAGTCACAAATGTACGTTGTGTGGTTACTGTTAGCAGGATTGTATGCTTTCCAAAGCTACAAAGCGTGGCAAGTTAATCGAGAGATGCTGGTTGGAAGAAAAGTTTACGCTTCATCTGAACGCTATGAATTTCGCCAAGTTGCTCTGTTAAATTTTACCTATTTCAGCAGCTTTGGCTCAGAATTGGCTGTCGTTTCCATGTTACCGGCTTTCTTTGAGAACACTTTTACTCTCAATCATGTAACGGCTGCATTAATTGCTTCGTCATATCCACTATTAAACTTTATTTCTCGTCCTGGCGGTGGCTACATCTCAGATCGTCTTGGTAGCCGGAAGTGGACTTTGACAGTCACGACAGCCATCATCGGCTTTGCTTATCTGAATATGAGCCTGATTCGTAGTAACTGGGCTATACCACTAGCGATCGCCGCCTGTATCTTCTGCGCCGCCTTTGTCCAGGCAGGATGCGGTGCTACATTTGGCATGGCTCCTTTAATTAAGAAAGAAATTACTGGTCAAATTGCTGGTAGTGTGGGTGCTTACGGTAACTTAGGCAGTGTGGTCTATCTGACAGTTTTCAGTTTAACCAATCCAGTGACACTGTTTCAAACGATGGGAGTTACAGCGCTCATCTGCTCCTGCTTGTGTGCCTTCTTCCTCAAAGAACCAAGAAATTCTTTTGCCAGTGAGGATAACATTGAATCACAGGGATTGGTAAACCAAAATGTCATCCTAGCTGAAGAATAGGAGTGAAGTACCCCAGCTTGCCTTCGGCTGACTGAGATGTCATCGTCGTTACCCGCCGTAATTCCCCTCCTTACTGAGTTGAAGAAGGGGAATTACAGCGCTTCAGTTAAAAGCTTTAGTCAATCAGAAAGCATTCAACAATATGCGTGTAGAGACGTTGGATCGGTAAGTATTCACGGCTCTACACGCACAAATATTCATGTTTTTGTTCTTAAAGCAGCGCAAAAATTCTTTGAGTGCCGCTATTTAAATTGAAAAATGACTTCACAGTGATTCTCCTAAACTTACCCTCAGCAATCTTTCAACATTTAGCCAATCGGATGAACCCAGTATAACCACCATGACTGAATCTACCAAAACATTATGTCCCTATTGTGGTGTTGGCTGTGGATTAGAGGTTTCGCCACCTGCACAACAGGGCAAACAAACTCATCGAGATAGCCAAGGAAATCCGATTTGGCGAGTGCGGGGAGATAAAGCACACCCATCCAGTCAGGGTATGGTTTGTGTTAAGGGCGCTACGATAGCTGAGTCTTTAGATAAAAATAGACTGCTTTACCCAATGGTACGAGACTCTTTGGATCAGGAGTTTCGGCGTGTCAGTTGGGATGAAGCTTTTAATATCATCGTTAAACGCATTCAAACAGTGCGCTACACTCAGGGACCAGAAGCAATATGTATGTATGGCTCCGGTCAGTTTCAAACTGAGGACTACTACATAGCTCAAAAACTCATGAAAGGATGTCTGAGTAGTAATAATTTTGATGCCAATTCTCGCTTATGTATGTCTAGTGCGGTAGCTGGGTACATTCAAAGCTTTGGTTCAGATGGTCCTCCCTGTTGCTACGACGACTTAGAGTTAACCGACTGTGCGTTTTTAATTGGGACCAATACGGCTGAATGTCACCCCATTGTTTTCAACCGATTGGAGAAGTACCACAAAAAGAACCGCAAAGTCAAAATGATTGTGGTCGATCCGCGCGGCACACAGACGGCAGCTGCAGCTGACTTACATTTAGCCATTCGTCCCGGTACAGATATTGACTTGTTGAATGGCATTGCACATTTATTAATGCGCTGGGGCTATATAGATGTCGGCTTCATCGACGAGTGCACCAGTCACTTTCCCGCCTACGCTGAGGTGATTCAGCATTATTCTCCAGAAGTCGCGGCTGATAGATGTGGGATCAGTATTAAGGATTTAGAAACAGCCGCTCGGTACTGGGGTGAATCTGAACGGGTTCTTTCCCTGTGGTCAATGGGTGTGAATCAATCATCAGAGGGCACGGCTAAGGTAAGAACCATTATTAATTTGCACTTAATGACCGGACAGATTGGTAAGCCTGGGACAGGACCTTTCTCTCTGACAGGTCAACCAAACGCCATGGGCGGACGGGAAGCTGGAGGTTTAGCTCACTTGTTACCTGGTTATCGGACAGTGAAAAATGCCCAACACCGAACAGATGTTGAGAAGTTTTGGGGACTCAAGCAAGGACAGATTTCGCCTCATCCTGGTCTCTCTGTTTGGGAAATGATGACTGCACTGGAAAATAACAGTGTGGGGTTACTCTGGATTGCTGCTACCAATCCCGCAGTCAGTATGCCTGATTTGGAGCGGACTAAGAAGGCTTTGCAGCGATCGCCTTTTACGATCTATCAAGACGCTTATCACCCGACAGAAACCACAGCTTACGCTCATGTCCTGCTTCCTGCAAGCCAGTGGAGTGAGAAAACAGGCGTGATGACGAATTCAGAACGGATGGTCACTTTATGTCGGGCATTTCGCACTCCACCTGGTGAAGCGAAAGCAGATTGGGAAATTTTTGCAGAAGTTGGACGTCGGTTAGGCTTTATACAAGAGTTTGCCTTTGCTAACTCAGGAGAAGTTTATGCTGAGTTTGTTAAACTGACTGGCGATCGCCCTTGCGACATGACAGGGATCACTCACGACCAACTGGTACAAGGTCCGATGCAGTGGCCCCACCCCTTAAACAGTGCTGAGTACCGAGTGCTGAGGACTGGAAAGAGGCTTTACACCGATCTCCGTTTTCATACTTCTGATGGATGCGCTCTATTTGCGGCATACCACTCACGGGGACTGGCAGAACCACCAGATCCTAATTATCCTTTTATATTGACAACTGGACGAGTTTACGGACACTGGCATACTCAAACACGTACTGGTCATATTGAGAAAATCCGTGTCATGCATCCGCAACCGTTTATTGAGATTCATCCTCGCGACGCGGCTACGTTGCAAATTACAGATAACCTGTTAGTAGAAGTGCGATCGCGTCGGGGAAAAGCTAAATTTCCGGCGCTCGTAACCAAGGCGATCGCTCCTGGTACAGTATTCGTCCCTATACATTGGGGTGCATTGTGGGCAGATGATGCTGAAGCCAACGCTCTTACTCATCCGGAATCTTGCCCTGAATCCGGACAACCGGAATTAAAAGCTTGCGCGGTGCAGCTTGTACCTGTGGGTGTCGAATTAACAATTAGTAACTATCAACTACTACCCTCAGAATGTTAAGCTGCTAAATATTGGGGATACGATATAGATTTCGTTCTCTTAGCTTTAGCAGCAATGAAACAGAAGAAGAAACCGCCCTTTAAATACAACAATGGGCAAATTAGTAATGCGTTGACGAACAGTAACTTACAGCACAGGCTACTTAAATTGCTATCTTCAATCAACCTCATAGATTGATCTATGAGGTTTTAATTTTTGCATTTGACTTTTCAATCAAAACTAGGGGGCAAGGCAGATGAGGAAATTACTAAAGCGAATTTTACAAGTGACCAAAGATGAAAACTTCATGCACGCGATTGAAAATGTAGAGGTAATAGTTTCCAAAGTTCTCTCTATTTTTCTAGTTTTGGTCATTATAGTAGTCCTTGTGGATTTGGGAGTTTTTCTAGTTCGAGAATTATTTGATCAGGATTCTGGTCCATTTAACTCAAAAATATTGAAGATTTTTGGTTTATTTTTGGAAGTGTTGATTGCTTTAGAAATTTTAGAAAATATTACGTCATATCTACGAAAACATGTTTTTCAAGTTGAATTAGTTATTGTGACCTCTTTAATTGCAGTTTCTCGAAAAATTATCATTCTTGATACGGACAAATTAAAAGGCATCGATATCATTGGTCTAGGAATTACAATTCTTGCTTTATCAATAAGCTATTGGATTATTCGCAGTAGCAATGCTAAAAATCAAAATTAAACGGCGTGCAATATTATGGTCTTTTTTGCATTTGAATCAGATTTTGTTGATTCTCTACGTTGCATTCCCATGCAAGTACGCTACAAGCTTGATACCTGCGGCATTAAATTCAAGTTATCCGATTGGAATCATTTGACAAAAGAAGATCGAGAAGTTTTGGTTGAAAAACCTTGCTCTACAGAAGCAGAAATACAAGCATATCGCGAAGATATCCAACGGCTGATTTCACAACGGACTGGTACACAAGCTACCGAATTACCCATTGATCCCCATCCGGGATGGCTGGACGCTACCACTGTGCCAGCCAACCTTAAAGAGAAAGTTATAGAATTAGGTTTACGTCTCACACTTCAACAGTGGGTGGCGTTAACTCCCTTACAGCGTTTTGCCTTAATTAAACTGAGTCGCCCCGGACATGAAAACGAAAACTTTCCTAAAGCAATGATGGAATTTAATTTGCATTAAGGAGACAGGAGTCACGCGCCTTTAGGGAGCGAAGTCACTCACTCAAAAGTTAAAAGTCAAACATTTTGAACCCCATAAATAAATAATGGTGCTAAAATCCTTTTTTCTTTTTTGACTTTGATCGGAGTGAGTGGTCACTATTTAGGATAAACAGAGGCTAAGTGAAGCTATATTGTATTTAGCAAACAAGCATCTCCGATGCGGCCGGGGTGACGGACTGTAACTTAGTTCTGACTAACCTCTAATCATTACTACTCATTTTTGGGCAAGGGAGTTGGCTTTTGTGTTTGTGTTAAAATCATCTCACGTTCGACTAGTGCAGCATAGTAACGCTCAGTTAAGTGTGAAGCTTAAAAGACATGTACTACAAACTAGTTTTATTCAATTGAATAAATTCTCAGTATTGTGCTGAAAATTGTTTCAGGATCTCTAACTGGGGGCTACTGGTCAAAGTTTCAGCGCTCTAAAGCGAAGATACTAAGTCGAAAGACGCTTCTAGTTAAGCAACTTATACCGTGGAGTTGAGTCTGTACAATGATGTCTACTTGTGATCAGCAGATTTGAACAGGTTTTTAGAAGCGCTTAAGTCCTTATCCTTGTCAAGGTGTACGCCCTTGCAGGTATAAAAATTTCTCCTTTGTACGAACGCGTCTACCCAGCAGGTGCAACACTCTCAAGTGTCTACGTGGTTAAAAATCTTTTTGCACTGCGTAGATACTGAAGAAAACAAAGGACAAATGTCGAAAATTAACTTTTAATTTTCTGCGGTTTTTAGCCACCCTGACAGAGCTAGGTTAAGTCCTATGGCTAATTGATGTCACTTTTTAGAAACACCCTGTAACTTGATGACGGGCAAAAACTCAAGACAAAATGCATTTGTGCAGCTAGTGTCTGGTAATGGAGCAATGGGGTCAGAATCTCGCTACTTATTGCTTCCTGGTAAAGAAGTAGTCATTGGACGCGACCCGAGCTGCCAAGTTGTCTTGGATGCCATGAAGTATAGAATGGTATCTCGTCGTCATGCGATGATACGTCCTGTGTCTTTATCCTCAGATAACGTACACAGTTGGATACTCTGCGATCTAGATAGCGCTAACGGCACTTATCTGAATGGACAACGATTACATGATTATCAGCAACTCTTCGCAGGCGATCGCATAACTCTAGGTTATGATGGTCCAGAATTTCAGTTCGAGTATGAACACAGTTATCAGCCTAATACGCTGACTCAACAAGCAGGTACATCACTTCCGCCACAAACCAACTATAGCTACCACTCCACTTCCAACCCTGACTCTATTAGCTTTACTCAACTCTTTCCTATTATTTCTACAGGCAAAGATTTAACTCGTAAAGCTTACCTTGTACCAGGAGGACTTACAGTGATATTCGTGGTACTAATGTTTGCCACTGTAGGTAATCCGCAAACAAATCAAATTATCGTAGCCACTTAT
Organism: Rhizonema sp. PD37; assembly: GCA_029379215.1. Taxonomy (GTDB): domain Bacteria; phylum Cyanobacteriota; class Cyanobacteriia; order Cyanobacteriales; family Nostocaceae; genus Rhizonema. The sequence goes on along the minus strand of JAQYWO010000152.1, from coordinate 7,226 downwards.
ATAGCGTTTGCTGCTTACTACTTTATTTACCAGTTGTGTGGCAAACATAAGCCTTGGTGGGTACTCTTAGGCTCGGCAATGGTGACAGCATTGATTTTGCTCAGTCCGGCATTAGATTTATTTATCTTTATATTTCGTGGGATCTTACCCGGTAACGTACCAACAGAAAATCAGTCGATTACCTTTACAGAGTTGCTGATCCGACACTTTTTTGGTGCTGGGTTGATGGAAGAATTGCTGAAAGCACTACCAGTGCTAGGAGCTTTTTTTGTTGGTCGATTACTACCGTCTCCTTGGCGTGAGCGGATCGGGGTCTGGGAACCTTTAGATGGTATTCTTCTTGGAACGGCTTCTGCCGTCGCCTTCACGCTGTTAGAAACTCTCGGACAGTACGGACCAGAAGTGACTCAACGTTTTGCGGAACAGGCAGGGGTCGGAGCTGGCGATCTGGCAGGTTTGCAACTGGTGATTGCGCGAATTTTAGGTTTACCTGCAGGACACATGGCGTACAGCGGATATCTCGGTTATTTTATTGGTTTGGCTGTACTTAAGCCAAGTAAAAGTTGGCAAATCTTGCTCGTTGGATATCTTAGTGCAGCAGGACTGCACGCTTTGTGGAACGCAACAGGAGCTATCAACGGTTTGCTTTTAGTCGTTGTGGGAGTATTGTCTTATGCCTTTTTAATGGCAGCAATTCTTAAGGCAAGAGCACTATCACCAACGAGATCGCAAAATTTTGCTACCCGCTTTCTCGGACCTAGATAAGAGAAGGGAGTTGAAGTCAACATAATTTCAAACCAGACTATTCGTAATTCTTAATTGTGACTTCAAGCATAAATGCGTATGCGTAAAAATTAAGCATTGAGCTATCAGCCGTCAGCTCTCATTCTCTCCATTTTGTCCGTTTTTTCTTTTGAAATATGAAGTTGTTGACGGCTGAATGCTTATTAACATAAAAAAGAAAAAATTTTGCTTGGAGCCATTCATAAATTCAGTTACTAATAGCCGTTAATTCCGATTTACACTCTTCAGTCCGATGCGTAAGTTGGCGTGAATCAACATGACTTTACCTGGCAGGGTATTAATTGAAAGAGAGTTTAGTTGCTACTTTGACCAATGAACATGTAAATAAATGGTGACACATACATTTAGGTTTTATTGGCTCAATATACTCCTTTTTTTATGAAGTATAAATTTAATCTTCATTTTGAAAGTTTTTTAGTTGAGTGAGAGCATGGTATGCGATCGCTACACTTACTTTTGCCTGCTCAATTTCCGATAAAGTTGTCCACTCACGACTATTTTCAACTTTATTCTGTACAAATTCAACGTTTTCTTGAGCTTTACTTCGCGTGGCATAGGTATAAGAACGGGCAAAGACTAGCAAATCTTCCGAGCCCCAAGCAGGTAGTACAGCTTGAACGCATTTAACTAATCGATCATTTACAGATTGCGTGGAATTAAATATTTCTGTCGCTTTTCGGGCAATCTTATCCAACCAACCTTCAGGTATGCGGGAGCCAAAACTTTTATGTAAAGTTTCATGAAGTTGAGTTTCAGCAATTGTTGGTATATCACCATCATCGTTTTTGTAGTTTAACCACAGATGATCTAATTGGTTGTATAAAGCTTGCGATCTCTCGTTCAGTTCTTCATCAAGTAAATCCTGAATAATAAACTGCTGTTCTAGTTGGAGAAAATATGTTTCTGACTCCTCATCAACTGGATTCCAGGGATAAGTTCCGTCATCAGGTTCCATTAGAGCTTGTAAAAGTTCTAATTCAACTTGAGATGGTAAGGTATCAGAATTTTCCAAACCATTGATTTTAGGAACCATGTGTCGTCTCCGAAGTAATTAATTGGCGATGATTAAAGCTACATTTGCCAAAACCTATTTTCCGCAGTAAAAATTTGATTTTACAGAAAATCGGTATACTAGATATGCAGGTGGGTGGGTACCAAAAGTCAAGACAATTGTTTTGTCCCTTAATTTGAGGACTCTTCAATCCAAAATTCCCAAGGCAGACTTTTATTACTACCAAACTTTAACTGCATTCCCGATTCTAGAGGAACTTCCTGACGATGGATTTGCTCCCAACTTGAAGAGCGAAAAATCCAGGTTGTGCCGTAGGTGGATAAATCTTGTAAGTAATAAGTTCGCACTGGAGTAGAACCTCTAAGAGTATTCCGCCACAAAATTTTAGCGTGGTTTCTAGAAATCGAGGGTTCAGGGATAACAATATCATTATCTTGTGTGCGACCGATACGGGTGATTCCTGGTTTGAGCGAACAAGTTCGACCCGACGGTGAGAGACTACGCAACAAAGCCGTAGGAACTATTGAACCCATACCGATGATAGAAGTTTCTGGTAATTCTGTAATCCCTTCATCAAAACTCTTAATGAGTTCACCATGATAATGTGGATGGAGATAGAGGACTGGTAAAGTCCAAGCTTGTCGATTGAATTTATAAAGCGTTAATAACTGTTGCCTTGCTAATGCTACAGCTTCATCAATTGGCTTGCGCATTCGCAAAGCCTGAGCGAAAATTTGGATAAAACTGTGACTTTCTTCATCAGTAATTTCATCACGCATACCTAGTACTGCTGGTACACCTTGGCGAATCAGCACTTCTGCCAAACTGCTATTGGTAATTGCATGTCTGTCAATAGCCGCAGGTTGCGCTCCCCAACAAGCATTAAAGACTGCCAGTTTTACACCTGTACGGGTTAAAACTTTTGCCAATTCCATGCCATTGAGTGTCGTATTTTGACGCATAAACAACATACCCCCGTCTGGTCCCGGCAAACCATGACCTGCATAAAATAACACATTATATGCGTTGGTTTCCAATTCTTCGATCAACTCTTGAGGCGTTGGTTGTAGAAGTATTTTCACCAGACAAGGTGCATATCCTTGAGAATTGCCATTTCCGGAAACAGCATTTGAAAGAGTTTTTTTCAGAAGATGTGCTTCCTGTTCCAGTTGTAGCGGACGCAACTCTTCATTTTCGCCTAAAATCAACAGGATATTTAATGCTTGGTCCGTCCGCAAATACGGTAGAGGCTCGACTTCACTAGTGGTGCGACTAAATAAGATAGGTTGGAATAAGGAAATTGGGGATACCCCTGCTCCGCGCTGCATAATTTCCCAAGGTAGGGCAATGAGATCCGGATCGCGAATTTCTAATTGGACGCGTAAACGAGTATGCTGTCCCATCGCGATTCCAAGACTGCGTTCGAGACTATTAAGAATTGGTCCATCAAATACCCAGTTCCATAAGCTGATTCCTAAGTGTTGCATCAACCGAACACTGTAATTGTTAGCACTTCCAGTGGCAGGAGGTAAAATCGATTCTAGTGGCTGTGGGGAAGAAGGTCCACCAGATATGGGAGAAATGTCTAAGCCACTATGATTGGCAAACATCTCCTGCCACGCATGCCAGGTTTGAGTCAGGTGTTGGGGCCAGACACAGTCATGCAAAACATGGCCACTCGGATAGGGCGCGTTCAACACCCAAATAGCAAAATTGTCAGCACTTGTGTTGACCAGACGGGCGATCGCCAGATTCAGGGAGAGCATGGATTCATTTTTTGACGAAAAGGTAAAGTCAAACAATTTCTAATAATAATTTTAAAAGGCAGGATTGTTGCCTTTTGAGTTTTTTATTCAAATACATTGATCAAGTCGTGCTAATACGCTTTAGATAAGCTTAGGGCATTGGGAGAAACCCTGGCTAATACCGTTTCACTTTAAAGTTGATACATTTAGGCTTGCAGTTCTTAAGCAGGGGGAATAAATTGTATCAAGATTTTCGTGAAATGGTATAACCTCAACAGATAATATTTTTTAATTTTTAATTCCAAGGGAGCAGTACTAGCTTACGGTGAATCACGTTCTGCTCCGGGTTGAAGGGTTGACGGAACTGAAGATTCCCGATTATAAGGACATTTATTTGATTTTGGTGACAAGAGCGAGATCGAGTATTGAATTTTGGAGAGATTAGTCGATCCGGTATCTCCTGGTTTTAGAGATGGTTTGGCTGGAGTGGATGCCGCTATATGTGGAGTTTCGGTGCTTTTTGGAATTGATATCGATGTAGCTGGAACTTGGCAAACTCTCAGTTGTAACTGAGCATCTGAGCGTGAGTCATCAGTGGGATCGATTGAGATCACTTGTAAAATACTATATTGTGGGGCGATTGCTTCCCCAGTTGAGTCCGTCGTGCTTAATGATATTGCATTATTCGTTTTTATAAACGATCCTTTATTTAATTTGTCACGTGATTCTGATGGGGACAAAGTCACAGTAGGAGAGCGAGAACCTGGAAACGGTTTTGGTTGAATGAGTGTTGAGATCGTCTGCCATCGCTGCTGGATCAGTAATGTTAGTATACCTGCTCCCAAAGCTAGTACTAACGGTATGACCAACTGTAATGGTATTTTTTGACCTTTAGGAGGTACTGTGTCTGAAAGGACTTGAGTTTTCTGGTTTTGACTGCGATTTTGTGTAGCAGTTGACGTTCGATAGCTATAATTATTAGTTTGTGTTGATGAAGGATGAGCAAGATCGGCTTTCAAATTTGATTTTGGTTCTGAGTATTTGACTTGATAGTGTAATAAAGCAATTGTGACGTTATCATGACCATTCTGATGATTAGCAATTTCTACCAGTGTATCTACTACATCAGTTACATTTTTTTTCTCAGTCAGAATTGGTAATATTTCTGTTTCCCAGTGCTGTTCTACACGGTCAAAGTCGCTTAACCCATCAGAACAAAGAAGGAAAACACAGTCTTCATCGAGAATAAACCGCTGGGTTGTCGGATGCAATGAAGTACTGGGACTCATCCCCAAGGCTTGCACTAGTGAGCCTGAGGCACCTTGCCGCACGGCATCTCGGTATGTAGCATAACCAAGTCTTACTTCACGAGAGGCAACATCATCGTCGAGGGTAACTTGATAGCATCCGTGCCGTGTCATCCAATAGGCACGACTATCACCGACATGGGCGGTGTACATTTCGTGAGCAACAGGCAATGCCATCACGAGGGTTGTACCCATACGTTGACGTCCGTGGCGATGTTCGCTATCATTACGCTGACTGATTTTATCGTTAGCATCTGCTGCTGCTTGTTCTAAATCTGTTAGCACTGAAGAGGGATTTACACAGCGCTCAGAGAAAAGTTGTGTCAGATGCTGCGTTCGCTGCTGAATTGTCTCTATGGCTAAATTTGATGCTATGTTACCTCCCTCGTGTCCACCAATACCATCACAAACAATGACTAAGGCTTCAAGGTGAGGTGGCTGATCAATTATGCTTCCACTTGATGGGTAACACGCATCCTCGTTACGTTGGCGACTAGGACCAGTATCGCTCTTAGTAGCTATTTTAATAGTGGGTGTTTGCGATCGCCCTATTTCTATGAGTCCTTTATCTAAAATTGCCAAAAGTTGGTCACTTGAGCTAATTTCTCCATCTACAAGATGACGGCAAATTTCTCGCACAAATTCAGATATGGCTGGTTTTGTTTTAGGCACTAATTGCTGCCAAAACTCACCCAATTGATGTAATTCTGGAGTTGAAGGCTGATCAGATCGTAATTCCAGCAACCGCAATAGAGATCCTTCTGCCCTAAGTAACTGCGAGTCAAGTAAGCTAGATGCGACATTTTCACTTTTGAGAGGTTGCCAGAGTTCTGCCATCTGCCACAACCAATTAAGTTGGCGCATCGATGTAGCATCGCTCCAAGCAGTAAATAAGGAACGACAAGGCTGCACTTCTTTTTCGCTATCTTGTTGAAGCGGTGATTTTTCTAAAAGCAACATTTCTTGCTTTGTTTTCCCATTGTTTAAAGACAGGACTCCATACACCTGAGGTATATGTAAACGGTAGGGAATTAGCCTGAGATAAGCTCTGATTGTTTGTAAACTCTCTACATCTGGTGCTTGAGGCACCAAACCGGGTTTGGTATCTAGAAAAATAGAGTTGCTGATCGCTAAATAGCGATCAGCAAATATTTCTCCAGGATTACCAACACTTTTTCCGGATGCCACAGCCCACAGGTAACGTTTTGGTAAGGGAGTACGGCATTTTTGGCAAAAGTTATTGCTCAGCGGGTTGGCAGCCAGACAAAGTTCATTTGAGCAGTAGAGTGTCGTTGCCGCATCATTTTCCATAGTCTTCGCACCAGTCAGCGCTTGGCATTTTCTTCAACAGCATCACATGCGGCTTTTTTACCGCTTTCTTTAACTTGAACTCCCCAAATTTCCTGGCTCGCGAGCTTAATTTGCAGATTAAACTAAGTGCTAACACTGGCTAACCATATCCAAAAGATACAAGGTTCTCAATAAACATTTAGAGGTTACTTACACCCTACGAACGGTGAATGCTCCTACTTTAAGCTCTCGCAATACTACCCGTTATCGAACCATCCTCTCATATTTTAGGAATGAAACTCTCCTTTACCCTTTTTTGACAAATTCCTCCATCAGAAAGAGGAGGTTATGCCAATCTTTCTATAGTTTATAAGTAGGTGAGCGTTAATCAACGTAAGTTAAAGCTAGCTCAAGAAAATTTAACTTAAAGAGGGAACTTCCTAGCTAGTTAATCATAAGCCATATCTAAAACTTATGTTTATTGCCACACCTACTACCACACCTACTACAGTTAAGAGCAAATTTAACACATTTTACCAGTGAGAATGTAATGGAAGATAACAAAGAAAAAGATATTCATCGTTCAGTCAACCCAGGTGACGTTATTTCTGAAGAACCAGAAACTGTTGAAGAAAAGTCAAAACAAGTTGCCGTTGATTCTCCAGACATCACTGGTGAACAGATCAAGGTGCCGACATACTTCGTTGTAGATGAGCCAGATGGCGAAGAAAAAGCTCTACACCATATTAAGGATGCGGAAGAGATTTCTGATGTGATTCGACAAGCACGAGTTGACGAAGACGGAAATCGGAAGTGGTAATCACAATTAGGATCTATCTGTTAACAGCATACTGCTAGAAAGGTCCTCAGCTTTTCAGCAGCGAGTTACAAATTTTCAACTGACTGCTGAAAGGTAGAATCCCATTAATCAAACCGTTTTGATACTGGGTTAAGAGTCACTCATTTACAATTCCTCATCGTACCAAGTACCAGGTGGAATTGTAATAGTTTTGTGACTAAGCATTGTATAGGTTGTTAAGCATCATTATTTATTTATGGAAAATAAAT
>JAQYWO010000151.1 GCA_029379215.1 Rhizonema sp. PD37 | reverse complement strand
GAACTCGAATTTAAAGCTGAATATAATTATTCCCTTACTCATATTCGTAATCATGCTGAATCAATAGCTTTTTTTCAGGGAGAAAAAAAGGAATTACATATAATTCAGCGCAGATTTATTAATGTCTTGAAAACTGCTGAACGCAAGCTGAATTGGGAGAGAAGTAAGGAAATTTTTAGCAGAGGATATCAGGCGGCTATCGAATTTTTTCCGTTTTTAGTACTTGCACCTTTATATATTAGAGGTGAAATTAATTATGGAGAAATTGGCCAAGCCGCTTTAGCTAGTTATCTGTTTGCTACTGCTATGGCAGAATTAATTAATGAATTTGGAACTTCCGGACGATTTTCTAGCTACGCTGAACGTTTAGCTGAGTTTTCAAATGCGCTAGAAGAAGTGACTAAAGAGCCAGAGAATGTGAGTACAATTAAGACAATAGAAGAAAATCGTCTGGCATTTGAGAATGTCACCTTACAAACGCCAAACTATGAACAGGTGATTGTTGAAGATTTGTCACTCGCTGTTCAACCTGGAGAAGGTTTATTAATTGTTGGGCCTAGTGGTCGAGGCAAAAGTTCTCTGCTGCGAGCGATCGCTGGTTTATGGAATGCGGGAACTGGTCGTCTGGTACGACCTCCCTTAGAATCCGTCTTATTTTTGCCCCAACGTCCTTATATAATTTTGGGAACTCTGCGCGAACAGTTACTCTATCCTAATACAAATCGTCAAATGAACGATGCAGAACTCAAACAAGTATTGCAACAAGTTAACCTGCAAAACTTGCTTACGCGAGTCAATGGCTTCGATACAGAAGTTTCGTGGGAAAATATATTATCACTTGGAGAACAACAACGCCTTGCTTTCGCACGATTATTAGTTACTCGTCCTAGCTTCATTATTTTAGACGAAGCAACGAGCGCTTTGGATTTGAACAACGAAAGTAATTTATATCAACAGTTACAAGAAACGAACACAACGTTTATCAGTGTTGGACATAGGGAAAGCTTGTTTAATTATCATCAATGGGTTTTGGAACTTTCACAAGAAACAAGCTGGCAACTTTTGAGAGTGCAGGATTATCAAATCCAACAATCAAAAGATATTCACACCGGGAATAACAAAAAAACTGAAGATAAAATAGATGTTTTCCTAACTAATGAATCACAAAATAAACCAGAAATAGTAGTAGAAATAGAAATAAGTATGCTTTCTCATAAAGAGATACAGAGATTAGTAAATTATTCAATTCATACTGTTAGAAGGAAGGCTAGCCTTGACCAATCCATTACTATTAATAACGGCTTAACCTACCGCTATGACAAAAACCCGAATGTGTTAAAATGGGTGAGGGTTTAGCGGCTCCCTAATGGTTAAAGTCAGAAGGACAATTTACTCTATATACTTGCTATTTGCTATAATTCTGTGTGGGTTTTAAGATGTAAATAAGTTAATGTTTATAATTATTATTTATTGACTGTTTTAAATATTGAAACTATTCACTTAACTGTCTTATTTTATGCAAAAAATAGTGATTGACTCTACTGATTATGGTAATAATTTTTCAGCTTTAACTGAGCAAGAGCGACATAAAATATTGGTCGAGTGGAATCAAACAACGGTAGATTACCCAAGGCATTTGTGTATACATCAGTTATTTGAAGTACTAGTGGAAAAAACCCCAGACAATATTGCCGTCGTCTTCAACTCGCTGAAACTAACTTATCAAGAGTTGAATCACCGAGCTAACCAACTTGCACATTATCTGCAATCAAAGGGTGTAGGGACAGAAGTATTGGCAGGGATTTGCGTTGAGCGCTCAGTGGAAATGGTAGTAGGATTATTGGGTATTCTTAAAGCGGGTGGAGCTTATGTGCCGTTAGATCCAACATATCCCGAAGAACGTCTAAGCTTCATGTTGAGAGATTCTCAAGTAAAGGTGCTGTTGACTCAACAAAAGTTCGTTGCAGGGTTTACCGAAAGCGGGGTAAAGACGGTTTGTCTGGATACTGACTGGGAATCTATCAATCGCCAGAGTCAAGAAAATCCGAAAAGCGACGTGACAGCAGAAAACCTAGCTTATGTGATTTACACCTCTGGTTCTACAGGAAAACCAAAGGGAGTAGCTGTACCGCATCGAGCTGTTAATAGGCTTGTATGCAATACTAATTACGTGCAGTTAGATAAGAGCGATGCCCACGATGATAAACTACGCATTGCTCAAGCTAATAATGCTTCCTTTGACGCAGCTACTTTCGAGATTTGGGGTTCTCTCCTGCATGGGGCTAGACTGGTAATCATTCCTCAGAATATTATGCTTTCGCCCCAACATTTCGCAGCCTATATCCGCGAACAAGGTATCAGTGTATTATTCTTGACTACAGCCTTATTTAATCAGTTAGCGAGTATTGTTCCCCAGGCATTTAAAGACCTGCGATACTTGCTATTTGGCGGTGAAGCTGTAGATCCCAAGTTTGTCAAAGCAGTTCTTAGGAATGGGCCGCCACAGCGATTGCTACATGTTTATGGTCCGACTGAGAGTACAACATTCTCTTGTTGGTATCTGGTACAGGACATTGCAGAAGGTGCAACAAATTTGCCGATTGGTCGCCCGATCTCCAATACACACATATATATATTAAACTCCAAACTTCAACCAGTTCCCATTGGTACTGTAGGCGAATTATACATTGGCGGGGACGGTCTGGCAAGAGGTTACCTAAACGCAAAAGAGTTAACCGAAGAAAAATTTATTCCCAATCCGTTTGACAATTCAAACAAAATTCACTCTTCAAAATTATATAAAACAGGAGACTTAGCTCGGTTCTCACCAGATGGTAACATTATCTTCATTGGTCGAGTCGATAATCAGGTGAAGATTCGCGGCTACCGCATTGAGTTAGGAGAAATTGAGGCGCTTTTAAGTCAACACCCGGATGTACGTCAGGCAGCGGTCATCGCCCGTGAAGATACCAAGAGTGATAAGCGGCTTGTCGCCTATATTGTCCTTAATCAAAAGTTGGAAGCGAACACCACTACTCTAAAACGCTTCCTTGAAGAAAAACTGCCCAACTACATGGTGCCTGGGGTATTTGTAATTTTAGATTCTTTGCCTCTAACCCCCAACGGTAAGGTGGATCGTCGGAACCTTCCAGTCCCGGATCGCTCACGCCCCAATCTTGAAGAAATCTTCGTCGCGCCTCGTAATGCAATTGAGGAGAAGTTAGCGCTCATCTGGGCTGAGTTACTCGGACTTGAGCAGATGGGAGTTAATGATAATTTTTTCCATCTGGGTGGTCATTCCTTAATCGCAACTCAGATGCTTTCTCGCATGCGGGAAGTTTTCACTGTCGAGTTATCCTTTCACCAGATATTTGAAAACCCCACCATCGGGAGTCTAGCTCAACTCATCGCACTAGGTCAAGTCGAGCAACAGTGGCAACGTCCTGCCATAGAACGAATTCCTCATGAAGGACTCTTGCCAGTCTCCTTTGCCCAAGAGCGAGTGTACTTCATCCAGCAATTGGCTCCAGAAAGTAATGCCTACCAATTCCAAGCAACTCTGCGATTTCATGGTCAGCTTGATGTAGCAGTATTACAACAGTGCCTCAACGAGATTGTGCTACGTCATGAAATCTTTCGCACGACTTATCCGGCGGTAAATGGGCAGTTATTTCAGGTCATCCACCCACACCAACTAATCAGTTCCACAGCGATCAACCTCCAGTCATTCCCTGAAGTTGAGCGTGAAGCCGAGGCTCAGAAGCTAGTTGAGACAGAAGTGCAGAAGCCCTTTGACCTGAATCAACTACCATTAGTTAGGTGGGTTTTGTTGAAGTTGAGCGACCTTGAACATTTGTTGATCCACATCGAACATCACATGCTTCATGATGGCTGGTCATTCAACGTGTTCCTGGGTGAGTTGGTGGAACTTTATCAAGCATTCTCTTTAGGTAATCCTTCGCCACTGACTGAACCACTCTTGCAGTTCGCGGACTTTGCCCATTGGCAGCGACAGTGGGTCAATAGCCAGTCAGCCCAAAACCAATTGGTTTACTGGCAACAGAAATTATCAAGCAGTTCACCTCTATTGGAATTACCCTATGACCGGCCGCGACCAATAGAGCAAACTTACCAAGGCGATCACATCAGAATGGAACTGCCCATCGACTTGTGTGAATCGCTCAGAGTTCTCAGTCGTCGAGAAGGGGTCACCTTATTCATGACGATGCTGGCAGTTTTTCTAGTAATGTTGCACCGATACACTAGTCAATACGATCTGTGCGTGGGGACTGCTGTTGCCAATCGGCGGATGCAAGAGATAGAGAAGTTAGTTGGCATGATTGTCAATAACTTGGTTTTACGCACCGATTTGTCGGGTAATCCTACATTTCGGGAGTTACTTGGTCGAGTACGCTGCTGTACTCTGGAAGCTTATGCTAATGAAGACTTACCCTTTGATAAAGTGGTGGAAGTTCTCAAGCCAATACGCAACTTGAGTCACAATCCTCTATTTCAAGTGATGTTCAGCTTCCATGATTCCCCCATGCCGGACTTGAGTCTCCCAGGCTTGGACATCAGCTTGCATGAACCCATCAGCAACAAATCTGCCAAGTTTGATCTGGATTTTCTGGTCATACCGCGTTTTGAACAACGTGTGCAAAACGGTTCTAAAACAAAAGCCAAGGGAATCTCTTTAGTCTTAGAATACAATAGCGACCTCTTCGATGCTGCTACAATCCAACGGATGCTAGATCAGTATCAAAATTTACTAAAATTAATTGTAGCAAACCCAGAGCAGCATCTTGGAGAATTACCTCTTTTAAACCAGGAGCAACAACAGTTGCTGGAAGAGTGGAATCAAAAATACATTGAATATACTGACATAAAATGTATTCAACAATTAGTTGCTGAGCAGGTGGAGCGATCGCCCAATGCTATAGCAGTAGAGCAGGATGGTCAACGTTTAACCTACCGCGAATTGAGCGATCGCGCCAATCAATTAGCACACCATCTACAAAGTTTGGGAGTCAAACCAGAAACCTTAGTTGGTATTTGCGTTGACCGTTCCTTAGATATGATTGTCGGCTTACTCGGCATTCTCTTTGCAGGTGGTGCTTATGTTCCCCTTGACCCAGCATATCCCCGAGAGCGATTGGCTGACATTCTCGAAGATACGCAACTGGACATCCTGCTGACTCAAAAAAGATTCCTAGACAAACTACCAGATTATACCGGAAAAGCAATTTGTTTAGATACGGACTGGCCAGTAATTGCTCAATACAGTAAAGCCAATCCTATTAGTGACGTTCAACTCCACAACCTAGCTTACATTATTTACACCTCTGGTTCTACGGGTAAACCCAAAGGGGTGATGATTGAACATCGGTCACTGATGAATTTTGTCATGACTGCTATTGACGAATATGGAATTAATGCAAGCGATCGCATTCTCCAATTTGCGTCCATCTGCTTTGACACATCCATTGAAGAAATCTTTCCTGGTCTTGTAATCGGTGCAACATTAATACTACGCACAGAACAGATGTTGCATTCGGTCGATGAATTTTGGCAATGTTGCAAAGAATGGCAGTTAACTGTTTTGGATCTGCCTACAGCATACTGGCATCAGTTGGTAGCGGAACTAAACCCTCAAGACAAACGTATTCCCCCAAGTCTGAGAATTGTAATTCTTGGTGGAGAAGAAGCTCAACTAGAAAAGGTAAATCATTGGCATAGTCGTGTTGCTCATCTCCCCCATCCACCCCAATTATTTAATAGTTATGGACCAACGGAAGCAACGGTCATCACCACTCTACACCGCCTCAATTCTTCAGCAGCCACCTCTATTTCAATTGGACGACCTATAAGCAATGCTCGGGTTTATATCTTAGATCAATATTTGCAAAGAGTGCCGATTGGAGTTCCCGGAGAACTACACATTGGCGGTGCTTCCTTAGCAAGAGGATACTGGCAACGTCCTTTAGCTACAGCAGAAAAATTTATCCCCAATCCGATTGCTGATGTCTCTTGTGACCAACTCTACAAAACTGGAGATTTAGCAAGATTTCGCACCGATGGCACCCTAGAATATCTCGGTCGAGTTGACAATCAAGTGAAGATTCGCGGCTTCCGCATTGAGTTGGGAGAAATTGAGACGGTGCTACGTCAACATCCACACGTGCTACAAGCTGTCGTCATTGCACGCGTTGATATTCCCGGACAAAAGCGCTTAGTGGCTTACATTGTGCCGCACCAACTGCAACCAACCACCGATGAATTGCGCCATTTTCTCACTTCAAAGCTACCTAATTATATGGTGCCTTCAGCGTTCGTGCTGCTAGAAGCGCTGCCCATGACTCCTAACCAGAAGGTAGACTACCGCGCCCTACCGACACCCAACTTTTCTCGCAATGTCGAAGATAAGTTTGTTGCCCCTCGCACATCTATAGAAGAGAAATTAGCAGCAATCTGGTCAGAAATCTTAAAACTAGAAAAAGTTGGCATCCATGATAACTTTTTTGAATTGGGTGGAGACTCTATCCTCAGCATTCAGATCATTTCCCGTGCCAATACTGCAGGTATCCAAATTGCTCCTAAACAGCTATTTAAGTACCAAACCGTTGCTGAGTTAGCAGCTGTAAATGGCATCACTCGCTCTGTGACAGCAGAACAAGGGTTAGTAACTGGTTCTGTGATACTGTCACCAATCCAGCAGTGGTTTTTCGAGCAGAAATTGTCCGAACCTGATTACTTTAACCAGTCAGTACTGCTGTCAGTGCCACCTGCGTTGACATATGAGCAATTGCAGCAAATTGTGCAACAATTGTTACTGCATCATGATGCACTGCGTTTACAGTTTGTGCATTCAGAGGAAAACTACCAGCTTCTTAACACCAGCACCCAGGAAACTGTGCCATTGAGCATCATAGATTTGTCACACTTGTCAAGAGAAGAACAACAAACAGCGATGAAAACGGAGGATGCCCAACTCCAGGCAAGTCTGAACCTATCCACAGGGCAGATCGCGCGAGTGGCGCTGTTTCAATTGGGCTTGAATCAACCAAATCGTTTACTATTCATCATCCATCATTTAGCAGTTGATGGTATCTCCTGGCGGATTTTGCTCGAAGACTTAGCTACTGCCTACCAACAAATTAGTACAGGCGTTGCGATTAAACTACCACCTAAGACAACTTCCTTTCAATATTGGAGCGATCGCCTGACAGAATATGGACAATCAGAAGCGAGCGCAACAGAGTTAGATCATTGGCTAAGTGAGTCTAATTTTAAAGTGACGGCATTGCCAATAGACTACCCATCAGGTAAAGAAGATAACACTGTAGCCTCAACCGCTTCTGTGTCACTTTCTTTAACTGAAGAACAAACCCGTGCCTTATTGCAAGATGTACCCTCTGCTTACAATACTCAAATTAATGATGTGCTGTTAACTGCTTTGGTACAAAGTTTTATACAATGGACAGGAGAACATTCTCTGTTGATTGATCTTGAAGGTCATGGACGGGAAGATAAGTTTGAGGATGTGGATTTGTCACGCACCGTTGGCTGGTTTACCACCTTATTCCCCGTTCACTTACAGCTAGAAGAAAGTGACGATCCAGGAGAGGCTTTGAAGTTAGTCAAAGAGCAACTGCGGCGTATTCCTAACCGGGGCATTGGTTATGGCGTATTGCGATATTTGAACAAAAACGCCGCAGTACACAAAAAACTGCAAGCGCTACCCCAAGCACAAGTGAGTTTTAACTACCTTGGCCAGTTTGATCAGGTGCTTAGAGCATCTAACATGTTAGGTTTGGCAAAAGAATTAAAAGCAGAACAGAGCTTGCTTAATACACGTAGTCATTTATTAGGGGTGAGCGGATTCATTCGCAAGGGAAGACTGGAAATGACTTGGACTTACAGTGAGAAAATTCACAAACGAGCCACGATTGAATGCTTGGCTTTGGAATTCATGGAAGCATTAAAAACCTTGATTGCTCACTGTCAGTTACCTGATGCAATTGGTCATACTCCTTCTGACTTTTCAGCAGCTAGACTGAGCCAAAAACAGTTAGATAAGTTCTTATCCAAAATCAACAAAGACAAAACCAGAAAGAGGTAGTTTTGTGAAGAATATCGAAGACCTTTATGAACTTACACCCATGCAACAGGGTATGCTATTTCATACCCTTTATCAGCCAGAATCGGAAATTTATTTTGAGCAATTGCTTTGTATTCTGTCTGGGAACTTGAATTATCCTACATTTCAACAGGCTTGGCTGCAGGTAGTTGAGCGACATCCAGTTTTACGCAGTTCTTTTTATTGGGAAGAGATAGAAAAGCCCTTGCAAATGGTGAGCAAGCAAGTGGAACTCCCGTGGGTTAAGCTGGATTGGCGTCATTTAACATCTAATGAACAACAACAGTATCTAGAAGATTTTCTGCAAAGCGATCGCCAAAAAGGATTTGATCTTGCTCAAACTCCCCTAATGCGCTTCACTATAATTCAACTGGGGGAACAAACCTACCAATTTATCTGGAGTCACCATCATATCCTCTTTGATGGCTGGTCGATGCAGATTATCCTGAAAGAAGTTTTTGCTTTGTATGAGGCACATGAGCAAGGTGAACATTTACGCCTGTTTCCCGCTCTCCCTTATAGAGAGTACATTGATTGGTTACAACTACAGGATGTTGCTCAGGCAAAGAACTTTTGGCAACAAACTCTCCAGGGGTTTGAGGCTCCTACCCTTTTTAGGGTAGATAAATCAACTTTTGACAAGTCAAGGCAACAACAAACCTATGATGAGAAACCTTTCCAATTATCTCAAACAATCACTCTTCAGCTACAATATGCGGCGCGACAGCACCATTTAACCTTGAATAATTTGGTGCAAGGGGCATGGGCGTTGCTTCTTTCTCGTTACAGTGGGGAAAGCGATGTAGTCTTTGGTGCGACTGTATCTGGGCGCTCACCAAACTTGCCGGGAGTGGATTCAATAGTCGGGCTATTGATCAATACCATCCCCATACGGATACAAGTGATAGCAAAGACGGAATTATTACCCTGGCTTAAGCATTTACAAACCCAAGCATTCTCGCTAGAACAGTATGCCTATTACTCCTTAGCGGAGATTCAGCAGCTAAGTGATGTTCCCCCAGGAATACCACTATTCGAGAGCTTGTTGGTATTTGAGAATTATCCGCTTAATTCTGCTGAACAAGAGAGCAAAAAAACCTTAAAAATTAGTCATCTTCGTTGTTTTGAACGCACGAATTATCCTCTAACGGTAGTGGTGAATCCTAAATCACAATTGTCTGGTAGAGTCATCTATGACACTAGTCGCTTTGAGGAACAGACAATTACCCGCATGATTGGACATTTCCAAACATTGCTAGAAGGATTAGCAGCCAATATACAACAAGATCTTTCCCAATTATCTCTCCTTAGTGTAGCCGAACAAGAACAATTAATTCTGCAAGAGAATCAACAAAAAACAGCTTCTATTGATTACAAATGTATTCATACTTTATTTGAAGAACAGGTAGAAAAAACCCCTAACGCAGTAGCAGTTGTGTGTGTAGACGAGCGCAGCGAGGCTTCTCGCAGAGTAGAACAATGTTTAACATATTGGGAGTTGAATAACCGCGCCAATCAATTAGCTCATTACCTACAGTCGCTGGGAGTTAAACCCGAAGTACGAGTGGGTATTTGCGTCGAGCCATCACTTTTAATGGTTGTAGGAATACTCGCAATTCTTAAAGCGGGTGGAGCTTATGTTCCTTTAGATCCAGCTTATCCCTCCCAAAGACTGGCTTTCATGATGGAAGATGTAAAAACACCCATCTTACTAACGCAAACTCATTTGTGCGAGCAGCTTCCCATCCAAAATCAAACTGTAGTGAATCTTGACAACTATTGGGAAATCATTGCCCAATACTCTGAAGACAATTGCGAGTGTGAAGTAATCTGTGAAAATTTAGCTTATATCATTTATACTTCTGGCTCAACGGGAACACCAAAAGGAACAGAAGTTACCCACCGTAGTATAATCGGTTTTATGTTTGGGGTTGACTACATTCACCTTGATGCAGAGCAGATTTGGCTACAACATTCATCGATTTCCTGGGATGGACTAACCTTAGAACTTTGGCCGCCCTTACTTTACGGGGGGCGCTGTGTGCTTTACCCAGACAAAATTCCTACACCTGAGGGATTAAGCCGCATTATCACTGAACAAAAGGTTAATACTCTGTTTCTGACTACCGCCTTATTCAATCTCATGATTGATGCAATGCCAGAAGGTTTATCAGGAATTAAACAACTGCTGTTTGGGGGAGAGTTAGTTTCCGTACCTCATGTTCGTCGCGCCATAGAACTATTGCCGCGAACCCAAATTATTCATGCTTATGGCCCTTCGGAATGTACAGTTTTTACCTGTTGTTATCCGGTGCCTAAACAACTTGCTCAAAATGTGCATTCAATTCCCATTGGTAAACCCATCGGTGATCGGACAGTTTACGTATTAGATCAAGATTTACACAGAGTTCCTCTTGAAGTTCCTGGGGAACTCTATGTGGGTGGGGCGAGTGTTGCTAGAAGTTACTTAAATCAACCAACATTAACTCGTGAAAAGTTTATTCCTAATCCTTTTGTTGAAGGTGACACTCTTTATAAAACTGGAGATTTAGTCCGGCGTCTTCCTGATGGGAATCTAGAATTTTTACGTCGAATTGATACACAAGTTAAGCTGAGAGGTTTTCGCATTGAATTAGAAGAAATTGAGGCGGTTTTAAGTCAACATTCAGACATAAAGCAAGCCGTAGTCATTGTGCGGGAAGATGAACCTGGGAACAAGTATTTAGTTGCCTATCTCCTTACCAGGCATAACCCAACTGTAGGGGCGAACGGCCGTTCGCCCCTATTGCGGAATTTCCTCAAGACAAAGCTTCCAGACTACATGATTCCCCATGCTTTCGTATTTCTTGAAGAATTTCCTCTAACTTCTAATGGTAAAATCAATCGCCGTGCTTTGCCTGCTCCAGATGCTTCCCAAAGAAGCTTATATGTTGATTTTGCTGCTCCAGGCACGCCGACTGAACGAGAATTAGCCACAATTTGGACTGAAGTTCTTCGATTAAAACAGGTTGGGATTCACGATAACTTTTTCGAGTTGGGGGGACATTCTTTATTGGCAACGCAAGTTATTTCTCGATTAAGAGAAGCTTTTTCTCTAGATTTTCCTTTGCGTTACTTATTTGAAAATCCAACCATTGCTGAACTTGCCAAAAAAGTCATGGTTCAACAGATTGAAAAAGCAGAAAATGATACCTTAGCACAGATTTTAGCGGAAGTCGATCAGTTATCAGAGTCAGAAGTGACACAACAATTGCTTTTTGAGTATTAAGTTAGTCCTATTTTTTATTTCTATATTCTCCGCTTCTGGAGTCGTTCGATTAAAAACTAATTTTCAACAATAGTATTATGAGCGATTTATTAAAACGCCTTGAAACTCTTTCTCCAGAAAAGCGAGAATTAGTCTTACAGAAACTGAAAAAGCAACAGCAATCTCTACAAAATAATGGTGGGCTAACTCTCTCCGTAAAACCAGTATCTCGGGAACAACCGCTTTCCCTCTCCTTTGCCCAACAAAGACTGTGGTTTCTTGATCAACTAGAAGGCGAAAAGTGTGTCTACAATGTCCCTTTTTTCTGGCAGCTGAGCGGATTTCTAAATATAAGTGCCTTAGAACAAGCTATTCAAGAAATTGTTCAACGTCATGAAGTTTTACGCACCACCTTCTCAGTTGTCGATGGATCGCCGATACAGGTGATTCACGCTGATCCCCAACTGAGGATACAGGTGCTAGATTGGCGACAATTGACACCAGAAAACCAGTCAAGCAAAGCCCAGCAGTTAGCAACAGAAGAGTTGCTACAGCCTTTTGACTTATCAAGCGCACCTTTGCTGCGAGTAAAGTTGTTGCAACTAGCTGAGCAATCTCATCTGCTGTTGTTAGTTATCCATCATATCGTTTGTGATGGTTGGTCAATGGAGATATTCCGCCGTGAATTGTTTACCCTTTATAACGCTTTCTGCTCTGGAGAACCGTCTCCCTTACCTGAATTATCGCTGCAATATGCCGATTTCGCCCAATGGCAAAGGCAATGGTTACAGGGAGAGATTCTTCAAAGGCAACTTAATTACTGGCAAAAACAATTAGCCGAACTCCCGGCACTCTTAGAATTGCCTACAGATTTACCCCGTCCGTCAGTTCAAAGTTTCAAGGGGCGTAGTATCTTCTTGGAACTTAATCAAGATTTAACGCAGAAGTTGAAGCGCATAAGTCAGGAGTCAGGAACTACTCTGTTTATGACTTTGCTGACAGCATTTACTCTCTTGCTGTCGCTCTATAGCAGACAAGAGGATATTGTTGTTGGTTCTGCGATCGCCAATCGCAACCATCGGGAAATAGAACCACTGATTGGCTTTTTTGTCAATACCCTAGCTTTGCGTACCAATTTACAAGGAAATCCAACTTTCTTACAGTTACTGCAACGGGTGAAGCAAGTCGCCCTAGATGCTTATGACCATCAAGACTTACCCTTTGAGAAACTAGTCGATGAACTGGCGTTGGAGCGATCGCTTTCTTATCATCCCCTGTTTCAAGTCGCTTTTGGCTTGCAAAGTGGAACTCAAGAGAAACTGGAAACCAATGGATTAACCATTACCCGTTTTGAATGGGAAAACACGACGACGCTGTTTGATTTGTCGCTGATTTTTCGAGAAACGTCTCAGGGATTGACAGGAGAATGGGAATATGCAAGCGATTTGTTTGCAGCGAAAACCATTCAACAAATGGCTGAACATTTTGAAGTTCTACTTCAAGGAATTGTTGATAACCCTCAACAACTGATTCATTCTTTACCGTTGCTCACAGAAGCTGAACGTCAGCAACTGCTTTTCTGGAATCAAACGCAAACTGATTATCCTCATGACAAAACTTTAGTTAATTTGTTTGAAGCTCAAGTCGCTCTCAACCCTCATCATCACGCTTTGGTGTTTGAATCCCAAACCTTAACTTACCAGCAACTGAATCAACGCGCAAACCAGCTAGCTCATTACCTGATTAAAAACGTCAGGATTCAGCCAGATACATTAATTGGTATCTGCGTTGATCGCTCATTGTCAATGATTATTGGTATACTCGGTATCCTCAAAGCAGGTGGGGCTTATGTGCCGATTGATCCCAGTTATCCACCAGAGCGTATTGAGTTTATGCTACAAGACTCTGGGACATCGGTGTTGCTGAGCCAAAGTTTTCTCACGGAGAAACTACCACTAACTGAACTGGAAAACTCTCCGAAAATCATTTGTTTAGAAGAGGAAAATTTTGCCCAAGAATTAACAGATAATCCTCCTCCTCAAAGTACAGCATCAGATTTGGCTTATGCGATCTATACCTCTGGTTCGACGGGAACACCCAAGGGGGTAATGATTGAGCATCGAGGATTGGTGAATATGATTAAGGCAGTTGAGCAAGTTTTGCTTGTTCAACTCCAAAGCCGTTTGCTTCAATTTGCTTCAATCAGCTTTGATGTCTCAATTTTTGAAATTGCTACTGCCCTCACCGCAGGGGCATGTTTGTATCTTGCCAATAAAGAAACTTTGTTACCCAATCAAAGCTTGCTTGACTTCTTAGCTGCTCACAAAATTTCTCACAGCTTTTTCTGTCCTTCGGTGTTATCTATATTACCTTATGCAACCTTAAGCGATCTGCAAACCATCGGCGTTGGTGGTGAGGCTTGTTCGGCAGAATTAGTGACTCAGTGGGCGCAGGGACGACGTTTCTTCAATTGCTACGGACAGACTGAATCGACGGTGAATGCGGCGATCGCTCTAGTGGAACTCAATGGCAAAAAACCGCTTATCGGTCAACCTTTATTTAATACCCGCATCTACATTTTAGATGCATACAATCAACTATCACCCCCAGGAATACCAGGAGAATTGTGCATCGCCGGAGTTAGTTTAGCTAGAGGCTATCTCAATTGTCCGGAAATGACTGCCGAAAAATTTCTAGAAGTTGAGTTATTCGGGAAAATCGAGCGAATTTATAAAACAGGCGACTTGGCAAGATGGAACTCTGATGGAAACCTTGAGTATCTAAGTCGTCTTGACGCTCAAGTTAAATTACGAGGCTTTAGAATTGAACTTGGTGAGATTGAATCAATTTTATTACAACATCCATCAGTTAAAGAAGCTGTCGTCATTTTATCTGAAGCAGATAATAATCCCAGGTTAATGGCATATCTGACGGTGGCAGAAAAATCTATCAATCTAGGTGGACAAATCAAAGACTACCTGAAAATTCGTCTACCCAATTATATGATTCCTAGCCAGATTATTGTCTTGGGTAAGTTACCAATTAGCCCCAATGGTAAACTAGACCGCAGAGCGCTGCCAACACCAGATATAACCAATTCGGCTGAATCAGAAATGCCAGTGACTCCTACAGAAGAACTGCTGGCAACTTTATGGCAAGCTCTCTTGAAAGTTAATTTTGTTAAACGCTCAGACAACTTCTTTGAAGTGGGTGGTAATTCTCTATTAGCTACCCAATTAATTGCCCGTATTCGTGACACTTTTGGGGTGGAATTACCAGTTCGCAAGGTATTTGAGCAGAGCGTTTTGTCTGAGTTGGCTACAGTTATTGACAAAACCGCTTCTTGTCTCGCCTTACCTCCCATCACAGCACAATCGGAGAATGATCTCATTCTATCTTTTGCCCAATCAAGACTGTGGTTTTTGGCCCAGCTTGAAGGTAAAGGCACTTCGGCTACCTACAATATGTCAGCTGCTCTGCAACTTGACGGCAAGTTGTGTATAGATGCAATGCGAGCAAGTTTTAAATATCTCCTCCTCCGCCATGCTATTCTACGCACTTACTTTCCTGCACTGGGGGGACAACCTCAAGTCGTCGTCCAAAATCCAGAGGATATGGAAGTACTAGAGATTGTAGATTTACAGAAAGCTCCTCAGCCTCGAACGGAAACTGTACAAAGTTTAGCAGATGCTCATGCTCAAGAACCCTTTGATTTAAATACTGGTCCTTTGTTCAAGGCGAAACTGTTACAACTTGCAAGACAGAAAAATGTGCTGCTGCTCAATATGCACCACATTATCAGTGATGGTTGGTCAATGGGAGTGTTTAAGCGGGAATGGGAACAGGCTTATTCTGCTTTTGCTGCGGGGAATACTCCGAATTTGTCACCGTTGCAAGTTCAGTATAGTGATTATGCAGCTTGGCAACGCAGTTGGTTACAAGGGGAGATTTTAGAAAGACAGGAAAATTACTGGATTCAACAACTAGGCAATGCTCCCCGATTGCTGGATTTGCCAACTGATCACCCCCGCCCAGCGCAACAAAGTTACCAAGGTGGGCGCGAGGAATATCGTTTGAGCAGTGAACTGACTTCATTACTTAAGACAGTGAGTCAGAAATATGGGGTAAGTTTGTTTATGACTTTGTTAACGGCTTTTAGTATTTTACTATCTCGTTACAGCCGTCAAGAAGATTTATGTATTGGTACTGCGATCGCTAACCGCACCCACAGCTATACAGAAGGGTTAATCGGCTTTTTTGTCAATACTTTGGTATTGCGGAGTCAAGTCAAACCAGAGCAAAGATTTAGCGAGTTACTCCAACAAACTCGTCAAACTTGCTTAGATGCTTATGCTCATCAAGATATTCCCTTTGAGTATTTAGTAGAAAAGTTGCAACCAGAACGCAGTCTGAGCCATAACCCCTTATTTCAAGTGATGATGGTGTTGCAAAACACTGAAGGATCTGGAAAAAATGTTAGTTTACCGGGGCTTGATATTCAATATTTGGAGCAAAGTTTCCCGTTTGCCAAGTTTGATTTAACACTGGATCTTTGCGAAAGGGGCGATCAACTGCATTGTATGTGGGAATATGCGACTGATTTATTTGAGGCGGAAACAATTAAGCGCATGGCAGGACACTTTGAAGTCTTGCTGACAGCGCTCGCTCAAAATCCCCAACAACCAATCGGTAAGCTGCCCTTAATAACAACAGCAGAAATCCAGCAACTGCGAGCTTGGAATCAAACTGATGTTGATTACCCTCAATACCAAACACTGGTGACTTTGTTTGAACAACAGGTAGCAAAAACGCCTGATAACATTGCGGTCGTTTTTGAAAATGATAGCTTAAGTTATCAAGAATTAAACCAAAAAGCAAACAAAATTGCTAATTATCTATTGCAACTTAAAAGAGAGCAACAGTTACCTGAAAACCCATTGATCGCAATTTGCGTGGAGCGATCGCTCTTTATGGTTATTGGCTTGTTTGGCATCCTCAAAGCAGGTGGGGCTTATGTGCCAATTGATCCCAACTACCCTCCAAAGCGGATTTGTTTTATGCTTGAAGACTGTGGGGCAGAGGTTTTGCTCACTCATAGTCAACTTAAAAATCAACTAGGGTTGTGCGATTACCAATACCAAGTACTGTGTTTAGATGAGGATAACTTTGCTAACCAATCGACAGAAAACCTAAGTTGCCGAAGTCAACCTGATGATTTAGCTTATATCATTTACACATCAGGTTCTACTGGGCAACCTAAAGGCGTGCAACTGCTACACCGTGGTTTAACTAACTATTTACACTGGGCAAAAGACTTCTATGCAGTGGCGCAAGGGCAAGGTACAGCTGTGCAGTCTTCTCTGAGCTTTGATGCAACGATTACCTCCCTGTACCTACCTCTAATTTGTGGGCGTACCACGACTTTGGTAAGAGAAAAACAAGAGATTGAAGCTTTAGCAAACATCGTTGAACAAAATAATCATCTCTCCCTAATCAAAATCACACCTTCGCATCTGGAGATTCTTAATCAGCAACTTGCTCCTATGGAGATGCAGAATAAAGTTAATGCCTTTGTTTTAGGAGGTGAGGCATTACATGCTAATCAGATCATACCGTGGCTGACTCATGCCCCTGATACTCGGCTGATCAACGAATATGGACCCACAGAAGCCGTTGTAGGGTGTTGCGTCTACGAAGCAACTGGAAAAAGGGATTTGGTTGGCGATATATTAATAGGACAACCAATTGCCAATGTACGTATCTACATCTTAGACAACCAAAACCAAGCTTTGCCTGTTGGTATTCCTGGGGAGCTTTGTATTGCAGGTGCTGGTTTAGCCCGTGGTTATCTCAATCGTCCTGAACTTACAGCAGAAAAATTCATTTCTCTTGACTTGCTTGGCGAACAAGAACGAGTTTACAAAACCGGAGATTTAGCTAGGTGGCTGCCTGACGGTAACTTAGAATACCTGGGACGGATGGACAACCAAGTAAAACTGCGCGGTTTTCGCATCGAATTGGGTGAAATTGAAGCCTTACTAGTCAAACATCCCAAAATTCAGCAAGCAGTTGTGATTGTAGAAGGAGAAGATGCGTCAGCGAGGCGGTTGCTAGCTTATATTGTACCCACACCAACAGACAACGACCTCGAAGATGAAAGTCTTCAAGCTGAACAGGTTAGACTATGGCAGCAAGTTTTCAATGATAGCTACTCTCTGCAACAAACTCCAATTGATGACCCAACCCTCAATTTAGCAGGTTGGAATGATAGCTATACAGGAAAATCCATTTCCTCTGCGGCAATGCAGGAATGGCGAGATACAACAGTTGCCCAAATTCTAGAACTTGAACCGAAACGGGTTTGGGAAATCGGTTGTGGAACAGGGATGTTATTATTAAAAATTGTGCCTCATTGTCAGCATTATCTGGGTACAGATTTTTCAAACGAAGCATTGCATTATATTGAACAACATCTTAAACAGCAGTCTTTCAAGGACAGAGTTACCTTGAAAGCAATTGCCGCTAACCAGTTTGACGACATTGAGACAAATGCTTATGACTTGGTAATCATGAATTCCGTCATCCAGTATTTTCCCTCTTTGGATTACTTGTTATCAGTTTTGGAGGCGGCTGTTAAAGCTGTGACGACTCAAGGAGCAATCTTTATTGGGGATATACGAAATCTCAATCTGCTAGAAGCTTTCCACACGGCAGTTGAGTTTTATCGCGCCCCCAATGAATTATCAATTAAGGACTTGCGCCAACAGATTCAAAAAAGCATCCGCACCGAAGGCGAATTACTAATTGAACCTGATTTCTTCTTTGCCCTCAAACAAAGATTTCCTCGGATTAGTCATGTGGAAATTCAATTGCAACGGGGTTATACTCAGACGGAAATGAGCCGTTTTCGTTATAACGTTGTTTTACACTTGGATCGAGCCAATACTCCCGTCGTAGAACCTCAATGGTTAGATTGGCAGAGCCATAAACAGTTGAACAAAGAAACAATCGAGAGAATTTTAATAACTCAGCAACCGGATTTACTAGGCATTAAGGATATTCCCAATGCTCGTCTAACTTCAGAAATGCTGCTGTTAGAACAAATTGCGCTAGTTAATGGTACTGTGACAGACTTAAAATCTGCATTAGCACAAACCAAATCAGGCGTAGAACCTGAAGCGTTCCGAACTTTAGTGCGAAATTTGCCCTATACGCCTTTTATACAATATAGCTCCACTGGGTTTTCCTATTACAATGTTGTTTTTCAAAGGAATGTTTCTGGATTGACACTACCACGATTTTCTCAAGTGGAGAATTTGCGACTGAAACCTTGGCAAAATTACGCAAATCAACCTTTGCAATATCGCACTCCTCAAGTCGAACCAGCGTTATTAGCGGAATGGCGAGATAATTTGGAAAAAAACCTCCCTGATTATATGATTCCTCATCATTTCATTGTCTTAAAACAACTGCCACTGACACCAAATGGAAAAGTAGATCGCCTCGCATTAAAAGCAGTGAATACAGCAGTTTCATCAACAGACATTGAATTGCCCGTAACATCGACAGAAAAATTACTTGCTCAAATATGGGGAAAGCTGCTTAAATATGAAGCGATGCCTACTTTAGGCGTCGCCATATCCCGTCAGGATAACTTCTTTAACTTGGGGGGACATTCTCTACTCGCTACCCAACTATGCGTCCGCATTCGTGATCAATTCAAAGTGGAATTGCCCCTGCGGAAGATATTTGAATTCCCCACCCTGAGTGAATTAGCGAATTATCTCGATACCTGCATCTGGGTTAATTCGACTGGGGGAAATATGCAGCCTTTAAACTCAGATGAAGAGGAAATCGAATTTTAAAGTGCAACAGTTGAAAACACGTCCTCAAAAAAATTTATCTTTTCATCAGAAACTTATATTATGTTCGGTAG
>JAQYWO010000150.1 GCA_029379215.1 Rhizonema sp. PD37 | reverse complement strand
CACTAAGTGATTCAATCATCAAATTTAAATCTATTGATATATAAGGTAAAAAATGCAAAATCTTCGAGGTGTATGGATACCAAATGTTCAACACAGTCAAGTTCTCGATTCTAAAAAAAACACTGCTGAGGCGATGAATTTCCTGAAAAAGATAGGATGCAATGTTGTCTTTCCGGTTGTCTGGAATCAGGGTTACACGCTTTTCCCTAGCAAAGTTATGCAAAAGTATGGATTCGATGCTATTTCTCCATATTTTGCAGATCAAAAACGTGATCCTTTGGCAGATGTGATTTCCGAAGCGCGTCGGGTGGGGCTTGCAGTTATCCCTTGGTTTGAGTATGGTTTTATTGGATCCGTACGTGTAGATGGCAGCCCAATCTTTAATAAAAAGCCGCAATGGGCAGCTCGTGATCGCCAAGGGAAAATGCTCACAACACCTCCTTACATATGGATGAATGCCTTAGATCCAGAAGTTCAGCAATTTTTCCTCTCACTCATTCTAGAAGTGGCTCAAAACTACAACGTTGACGGCATTCAACTCGACGATCATTTTGGCTTGCCAGTGAATGGTGGCTATGATGATAAAACAAAGAGCTTGTACCGTCAGCAATATAAGCAAGAGCCGCCAACCGACGTTAAAGATCAAAAATGGATTCAGTGGCGAGCCGATCTTTTCACCAAGTTTATACGCCAGCTTTACCTATCAGTCAAGAAGATTGGAGTGCAAAAGAAGAAGCCTCTCCTTTTTTCAGTAGCACCAAGTGTCCAACCATTTGGGATAAATAGTTTTCTTCAAGACTCAGACACATGGGTTAAAGAAGGGTTGGTTGATATTGTTCATCCTCAAATTTATCGCTCAGATATGGAAGACTATAAATCTGAAGTTGAAAAAATTCAAGCAGAATTCACTCCCACTCAGTTAGAGAAGTTTGCACCAGGAATTGCGCTCATAGGGAGTTCGCAGGATCTTACTTATAATGACATAATGATACGTCTTGAATTTAACCGTGAAAACGGTCTAGATGGTTACGTGTTTTTTGAGTACGAAAGGTTACAACAGTTATACAATAGTTTTTTGATAACACGCAGTAACGATGCAGAAACATTTTTTACTTTAGTCGTATAAGTTACTAAGTGGTCACGATTTGTTTTGTATACAAAGAGTATTTCTATCCATTTATCCTGTAATAAAAGGTGATTGATTATACTCATTATTCTCGATATATCAGTAATTTGGTAGCATTATTATCTGTTTCTATGTAATTAGTGCATAAGTTGTTTTTGCCTACACCTAATTAAGAATACAAAAGTCAAGGCTTTTTAGCTTTACTTTTGTTTATGCATCAATCAATACAGTTCAGGTAGGAGAATTCATTTACTACTCTGACGTTGTCATGCAATGTCTTACCTGAAATTTCCATCCAACACCTCAACTCAAAGGTATTGATGCATAAGTTTTAAATCAACTGTAGAAACAGGATTTTCATGATGACTCAACAAGTAGTGAATCAACAATCAATCCGTGAAGCACCTGCCCCCGACCCTATGAAGGGTTCAACGACAAACACACAGGAAATAGCTGCGTCTAGTGAGCCTGTTCTCCGTGTAGATAATATTCAGGGCAATATTCTAAGTGGATTCAATAAAGACTTCCAGACACTGATTTTCCTTGAGATTGAAAATCCAAATGCCTTTAAGCAATGGCTTAAGACGCAGATAAACTTCATTGCTACTGCGTCGGAAGTCATCGCTTTTAACCGCTTATTCAAGTTCACTAGAAAACGCCGCGACAAGGAAGGCACTGTGAAGGCGACTTGGGTGAACATTGCCTTTTCCTTTGAGGGATTGACTAAACTCACAAAAGATGCATCGTCTTTCACCGATAAATCATTTAAAGCTGGACTGGCAGCACGTGCTAAAGACTTAAACGATCCTGTGGATGCTAATGACAAGCCGACCGGTTGGCTTGTTGGCGGACCGGATAACGGCAAAGTTGATGTAGTTTTGATTGTTGCAAGTGATGAACGTGCGGATATGCTATCAGAAGTCGCACGCATTTTAGAAAGCGTTGTCGGATTTACCGATGGAAAAGGTAAGGCTCTCAGCAGTGGAGCCAAGATTACATTTATGGAAGAAGGAGCCAACCTTCCACCACCGATCTCAGGAGGTGAGCATTTTGGCAACCTAGACGGAATATCGCAACCTGGTATTCGTGGCAGGGTTTCTGATAATCCCAATGACTTTCTCACCCCCCGACAAAACCCTGAGAACCGGAATCAGGGTAAACCAGGGCAGGATCTTCTCTGGCCGGGAGAGTTCGTTTTCGGCTACGCAGGTCAGGATGAGAAAGCTGAGAAACTGGAAGACAGTAAAGGTGGTATAGCGTGCGCAGGACCAAGCTGGGCAGAAGATGGCTCTTTCCTTGTATTCCGCCGCTTACGTCAAGATGTGTTCAAATTCCATGAGTTTCTCAACAAAACTGCTGTAAACCTCAACACCAACCCTAGAAAAGTGAGTGCGAAGCTTATTGGTCGTTGGTCTAGTGGCGCACCCACCATCCGTACACCTGAAATCGATACCCCAGCAATGGGTAATGACGACT
This sequence comes from Rhizonema sp. PD37, assembly GCA_029379215.1. Lineage (GTDB taxonomy): Bacteria > Cyanobacteriota > Cyanobacteriia > Cyanobacteriales > Nostocaceae > Rhizonema. The sequence continues at coordinate 16,799 of JAQYWO010000150.1, read as the reverse complement.
GCGCGAACAACAATTTTGAATTTAACGATGGGGGAGATTCACCAAAGCAAGTAACAGTCAACGCAGACGATTGCAAGGATAATTTTCCCACTCCCAAGTTTCCTGACAACGATGTTGTCGATCCATTCAAGGATGCGACAGGTATTCGCTGTCCGTTTATCGCTCATACCCGCAAGTCGTATCCACGTAACGACAAAACACCTGGAGGTATAGACCCCAAGACTGGACAAGTCAGTATTGATCGCAGCGAAGTCACGACTCAAACGCACCGCATGCTACGTCGTGGCATTCCTTTCGGTCCCATCTCGCCTTCAACTCCAGACAATCCACAACCAGACATAGACTTTGTTGATCGCGGTCTCCACTTCCTGGCATATCAAACCTCAATTGTCGAGCAGTTTGAGTTTGTTACCAAAAACTGGGTTAACAATAAAGACTTTAGCACAGAGGCTGCTACCAACCACGAGTGTCAGGGTAAACTACCCCTTGGTCAAGATCCAATTATTGGTCAAAGTAACGGTGCTAATGGCAATGGCGATCGCACAAGGAAATTCTTCATCCGCCTCGAAGATAACCACTCTCAGTCTCAATGCAAGGAATTAACCGCACCTGAGGACTGGGTAATTACCACAGGTGGTGGCTACTTCTTCGCACCATCAATTAGTGCTATGGAGAAGGTATTGTCAAGTTGATAAATAAGTAGATGGACATAAATATTTACAGTTATTGTCAGCCAAGTGAAGCACCTCAAACCCTTGCGATTGCTACGCTTCTCAAGAGCGGAGACGCGGCCTTAAACGGGTATACGCCTTAAGGGCGTCTATATTCTGCTGCTCTCCATCTACAATGACGTTGTGTAATTAATTCTGTCCAACTACTTCGAGGTAGGGAGATGTACTCACTCTTCCCTACCTCTGAACCGCTTCCATCCACTCAAGACACTTCTGCATTTGTTGGTGCATGCTAGCGGTATCGGCATGATATCTCCGTCCATGACCTGGTAATACCCACTCAAACGAGTAATTAGCCAAATTATGCATCGATTTTATCTGTTCTGAGTAAGAATACCAGCAGTAATCATGAAAGGCAATGAGTTGCTTGTCTGTATCTGACCAAGCGAGATGGTCACCAGTGAAAAGAAACTTGTTTTTGTATAGTAAAACAGTATGTCCTTTGCTGTGACCGGGAACGGGAATAATTAATACGTCGGGAGCCAGTTGATATGGTTCTTTACCTGTAAGCTGTATTTCGACACTGCGAGTCCCTGCGGTAATATCGTCCTGATGAAGAATGCGATCGCACCCAAAATGTTCAGCAAACTTCTGATGATCTGCCACATCATCTCTATGCGTCAGGTACATATAACGTATTCCCCCCATTTTTTCCAACTGCTTTACCAGTGGTGGTGTAAACCGGGGAGAATCAACTAGAATGTTACCGAATGGTAGTTGAATAAAGTAGCTAGCAGCACCGTAGGACTTTTCCGAGTGGTAGCCGCAATTGTAAACATTCTCCTCTACAGGGATCGGAAAACTTAATTGAGCGACTTGAATATCTTGAGGCTTGTCAATTGTACCAATGGAACTCGTCGGGCAAGCTAACAGAGCTTGAAGTGCCTGTAATCGTTCCTTCTCGTTTGCTGGTTGATGATAGACTGCTGATTGTTCCCTATCTTCAATAAACACTTCTGTTGCCATCCACCGACAAGTATCACAATCAATACAAGAAGTATCAACGTAAAAATCGCCGCTAATATTTTGGGAGCGGCGCAGATTTAAATGAGCCATATTAACCTCTTTCAACCTGCTACTAACTACAGGGTGATAAACCTTCTATCACTACGCTAGCAAAATCATTATGAAAATGTAGAGACTACGGCGATTCGGAAAAGGCAGAATCCTACAATCACGTCTTTAGAAAAGCTTGCTCAAAAGCGAGTTTCCTTCTTTTTCTCAAATTAAGTTCCCTGCTTAGCAGCACGGCGTGCTAAAGACATAACAGCAGGGCGTCCTGTAGCCGTGAGTGAAAAGCCTAATCCTAGACGGAAGATTTCAGGCATATAGTAATCATCTTTTTCACGAATGGCTACGCCGTTATCTTCCAATATCTTCATTTCCTCTACAGATAATTGTAGCTGCTCTCGCGTGAAAGGGATTTTCCGTTCTTCTTCACCAAGTCCACGCAAACGAGTGAAAATAGCTTTCAAAGCAGAATTTTCTAGCTCTATTTCCACAATTTTTTCAATACTGCATTCAGGTAAAGCAGCCCTAATAGCTTTGGGGACAAGAATGCGATCAAGCCAGCGATCGTCATTAACAGACTCCCTTGCGGCTAAATTAAGAAGACGTACTAAGTCTCGTGATTGAATTTGTCCTCGAAAATCTGAAAGTGCTGCAATCACAAATCTGGCAGAAGCAGCTTCTTTCGAAGTATCAGAACCTAGTTTTTTACCCCATAGAGGTATTAAAATCTGGGTAAGTTCCTCTTCTCTCATCTCCTGAAGTTTTTCGATACTAGTGTCAAGGTGAATTTTTGACAAATTAGTAACCCAAGCAAAGAGTCTTAAAGCCTCTTCTCTATTCCACTTCAGAGCATAAGGTTCGTAACGTGCGATCATTTGGGCAGCATTTTGACGTACTCCAGCCAGTACCATATCACGTCTCACAAAAATGAGAATACCGAGAGAACGACCTGGCTGCTGCCCAAGCCACTCTGGAACTTCTTGAAGTAACGCCCGTAGAGATGTCTGTTGAGTTTCGTCACTAGCAAAGTTTTGGAAAAGGTCTTCCAAACCATCAATCACGATAAGCAGTCGCTGTTGCTTCTCAGCTAAATATTCAGTTAATGCTCGACCAGCACCCTCCTTTTGAGTTTGAAATCCAACACCCCAAGCAATCACATCTAACCAATGTTCTCGCCACTGACCTTCGTGAGAATTTCGTTGACAAAAATCTCCAATATGGTCACGAATCCTCTGGATATTTTGAGGATTATCAAAACCTAATGCCTGTGCTGTCTTTTTCTGAACTTCCCCTACCAATTGCAGAGCAAGAGGGTTAAGATTTTTCGATGCTAAAACAGGGCAAATAAAAGCATTAATTTGGACTTGAGTTGCACAAGCATCTTCAGCAAAAGTTTGCCAGTTTTCTCTACGAATTATTTGTAAAAAAGTATAAGTTTTTCCCGCACCTTTGGCTCCTACTACAACTGTAATTGGAACTTGCCGTCTATGATCTGAAGCCAAGTGACGTAAAGGAACAGTAGCTAAAAAATCTTCTGCTTCTGCCGTTTCTGCAAACACCAGTTTTTTAGTGATATCTCTGAGAGTCTCTCTTTGAGATTTTAAAGTTGGAATACTTTCCTCAATAGTTTGACTACGCTTTATAGGTAATAAATCCAGCAATGGACGTACAGCATCTACAATACCTGAACGATGAAGCCGAGTAATTACCTCTTCCCACATTGAGGGTAAAACCTGCAAATTATCAGCAAATCCTGTAATCACCCTTAAAAATTGTAGGTCTTCTCCTAGAAATGATTTAGCAGCTTCAAGAAGCTTTTCTTCTTGATTTAACAACAAATCTGTACTTTGAAATTCGTCAGGAACTTGACTAATAACTATTGCAGGTAATGGATCTGTATTCCTTGTAGAAGGTGCTCGCTCTCCCAAAAGCTCTAAAAGTCTAGTTGTTCCTGAAATAGATTGTCCACTTAAAGTTGTCACAAAAATGCGGTAAACCCGTGGATCTAAGAGAAGACCTGTTGAAAGTTCAGAAAGTCCAGCACGCAAGTCTACCAAGACAACATCTACACCTAAAGTTTTCCCTAGTTCAGCAAGTATTTGTGTTAGTATAAACGGGTTTTTAGCACCGAGTATGAGATGCTCTGGTCTAATTTCTAAAGAAGAAAATCTGGCTGTAGAACGAAATGAAGGCAATACATAAATATCATCAATTAAAGCACCCTGGAGCCGATCAGCAACTAATTGAATTGTGTTGTTTGCCCCTGGAGATGGATCACCATGAGCCAAAGCTAACAGATCGGCGAAAGAGACAGGTGGAAAAGGTAGCCTTCGCTCTAAAAGCCAAGTGATTCCTGGTGCTTCCATATCACCATCTACAAGTAATACACGATACTCTCTGTCTATTAAAGCCTGTGCAAAAGCAAGAGCGTTGGTTGTGCGTCCAACGCCTCCTTTAAAAGAATGGAAAGCTACTACTGGTGGAAAATCTGAGGTAAAGCTAGGTGGAAGTTCAGCAAATTGATGATGTGGGACAAGTACTCCATGTCTTGCTAAACTGGGTACAAGTCTGGGAACAGGCGGATCTTCGTCTGTTTCCTCCAAAATTACTGGTAAAATTTGCTCGACTTCAGGTAGGCTCTCTAAAAGAATTAAGCCGTTAATCATATTATCTTCCGAATCAACTCGGAATCGAGGATCGTATACATCACGCAGCCAAGCTTCTGCTTCTACTTGAGTACCGGGACAAATTCCAATTGTTAAACTATCCCAATAGGCTCGCACCCAAATTAACCATTCTGGCAAACTACCTTGTTCAGATATGCGAAGTAAAACTTCTTCAACGTCAACCCAAGTGTAAAGGCGGATATCTGAAGGAATCATCAGTTGATATTCTCCTTAATCCAATCGCAGAGATTTTCTAACCACTCAACTACCGCTTTTTCATCTTCAGATTTCATACGAACACCATACCGCCATGCTTGGTGAGCTTTTCCTATATCCCAACTAGAGCCACCTCTGGCAAGGTGAAAATCGGGAATCTTGTCACCTATTGTAGGTGGTATTCGCAATTCTTTGATCCAGATAGCAAAATTATGCCCATCTTTGGTAAGTAGAGTTTGATCTTGAATCCGATCTGTTCCGGTGAGTTTATTTCTTTTGAGCCAGATACTTTTTAATCCACACTCCACAGCATAAAACATGAGTAGATGAGAAGAACTGCTTTTATTACTTTGAGCGAGAACAACTTGAACATGATTATGAAAAGACTGTCTTAATTCACTTACTCCAACATGAATCATATTAGTATCTGGCTTGCTTTTTTGACCTTTCAGTTGAGCAATCTCATTATTGAGCTTGTATAAGAAAGCGATCGCATTTTCAGGTTTGTCGTTAATAAGCAATTCGATATGGTTGAGTACTCGCTCAATGGCTTTAAGTGTTGTTAAGTTAATATCAAGTCCAGAAAGGTTTAAATTTCCTAGCGAATCAAACATAAATTCCTTGGCTACCAAGGCAGATGGTATTATACCGATCTTATGGTTAACTACGTAAAAACCATACGAGTTGATAAAAAGCTGTATTAAGTGGTACTCACGTCTTGAAGCAAACTGCTTATATCCAGCACGTTCAAAAGCGGACACAATTGGTGTATTATTGATATCAGTATCGGTGCGGATGCTGACAGCGCCCTCAGTCTACAGGGTAAGAGTTCCTTGTGCCAGCAAATCGTTCACGTAGCCTTGTCCTCGATACTCGGAAATGACACCGATGTATCCAATGGTTGGTCCAATGTCATTCTCTACAGGCATAATCAGACCAACAAGAGAACCATCTTGAGTATAAGCGAGTTGCCACCACTCGGGTTTGTACTTGAAGGCTTTCAAGTTCTTGAATTTTTCGTTGGCATACTGCTCTAAACCAAGTTTCTCTGTCTCTTACTGTAATATCCGATCTAGGCTGTTCTCGGACACTCGCATAAATGTGTTGATGAACGCATCCTCACCGATATCATCCAATGTGCGGAAAACTAGCCGTTGCGATCGCCCGATCTGAGTTTGAGTTTCTTTCCACTCAAATCTGCATGTTTCCCTTGTGAGTGAAAACCCAAACTGTTCGATCACCTCAATTCGTTTATCCGCAAATGTAGAGATTAGCAATTGTGGAATAACATTGGCGAGGTTGCAGGAACTATCTCATTTATAGCTCTTCCCACTCTTCTTTACTAATGTTGGCTTGACGCAATATCCTAGCTAGTAAGTTTGGACTGATATCTCCTTGGTGAGGATTCGGAATTGTCACGCCGCCCTTGGCGGCAAGGCAGAAGGCAGGAGGCAGAGGGCAGCTATGTATCCCCATAACGCTCATTTAGGGGCTTGAAGCATGGACGTAGTATTCCGAAGCGCTATGCGTCTCGAAATACATATTTTGTTCGTTCCATAAATAAATTTAGGGGCTTGAAAAGAAAGTGGCTGCGGGCTTTTAAAAAATTATTACCTTCTGCCTTCTGCCCTCTGCCCTCTGCCTTTCTTCGGTCAGCCTAAATTCAGCTTTTACCATGTATTGATGCTTACTACCTCAATAGGGACCATCAAAGCCTGCTTCTTTCAAGTAACGAATTAACTCTCGGTGATTTATTGGTCCAAACGGTGGCATTAGGCGACCTCTTTACTAAAATTCAGGTCAAGACCATGAAGTATCGGTAAAGTATGACCCAAGCGTAGTCCTAAAATAATCCATCCTTCTAAAGCATCTTGCAAGTCTTCTCGGCAAGCTTCTAACGTCTGTGCATTTGCCCACACACCCCGACAATCAGGAATTTCGCCATAGAAAGTTCCATCCTCCAGTAACTCGTAATTAGCTTTGTGCATTGCTAAATCGATGTAATGTGTCAGCATTTATAAGTTTGACAATTGAATACAACTGCTATTAGAGTTAATTATACAGGACTTATAAAATTGGCAAACGCAAGTATTAACACCACTGTGCCATGCCTTTGATGCTAAAAAACTTCTCGATTATTAATAGTGTAGTTTATTTAACTACTAAGTAAATTTTGGCAATAATTTAATTTTGTTTGAGATTGCTAAGATTCCCGACTTCTCTAAGAAGTCGGGAATCTCATTGTTCACGAATGATTTAGGACTGCTATTAGGTTAATCATACCAACCCGATTTCTATGACTAACCCATCTCCTTATTACAAAGAGTTTGCTCCTCCCAATGAAATTGCACATCTTGTTGGTGCCTTTTGGAGCTTCTCAATGCCTGATAAAGCAGCTTGTAACTATTCAGTTCCGTATCGGGTTTTGCCTGACGGTTGCATGGATCTCATCTTTCGCTACCAACGATCAACAAACGGTGCAATTGATAGCCCGACTTTAACAGTGTACGGCTCGACTGACAGATACTACATTGTTGATATCAAACCCTCGACACAGCTCATTGGAGTCCGCTTCAATCCTGGAATGGCAGGGGTATTTCTCAGGCACAATCCCATCGATTTATTTCAACAGGAAGCCAGAGCGCAGGATTGTTCTGAAAAATTTGTTCAGGTGTTTGCTCAACTGTGTGAATGCAGCTCGACTGCCCAAGCATTAAGCACTCTACAAATTAACCTATTAAAAATTCAGAGAGTGGATCGAGAAGACTCCTCATCAATTCGTGAGGCACTGAGACTCATTTCCACGAGCAAAGGGCAAATATCAGTATCTCAAGTTGCCAGAGCTATTGGAGTTAGTGAAAGAACATTGCGACGAGGAGTGACGACAGTAGTGGGATTATCACCAAAAGTCCTTGCTCGGATTCTACGCTTTCAGAGTGCGGTGTCACGTATACGATTAGTGCCAAAGCTGCAAACTCAGAAGGAGTCGTCATCCTCTAATTTGTGCCGCATTGCTCTAGAGTGCGGCTATGCTGATCAAGCGCACATGGGACGAGAATTCCAGCAGTTAGCAGGGTTAACCCCCTCTGCATTCATTTCATAAAAATTTGCATATCTAGTACTGCTTCGCAGAATTACAACCGTTTATCACATAAATGAACCACACTGTTGGTAAGGCTGAATAGCCGGAAGGTTCCCAACAAATATGGTTTATGTCCGCTGCGTTGTACTACTCCAGAATCGATGTAATACAAATTTCCTAAAACTTCGCTATACATCAAATATCCTCTAAGAGCGAACAGCCGGAAAGCCCCTACCGTATCTGTTGCCTCATTTTAGAGAACTGGTATAAAATTACATATTTTCTTCCTGGCTTTCACAGCGAGGGAGCAGTTTTTTAGATCCGTATTCATGTATGGCGGAAAGGGAGTAGTGTCCGATTTCTTCAAGACACGGTGAGGTAAAGTGAGGAACAATTTAACTGCACTCGTTGAAAGCCTGCCGATGAAATTCTCATACACTATTCTCTACGTCAAAAATGTTACAGAATCTATTGCGTTTTATGAAAAAGCCTTTGGTTTGAAACAACGATTCATTCACGAAAGTGGGCAATATGCAGAAATGGACACTGGTACAATCTCCCTTGCGTTTGCCTCCAATGAACTGGCGCACTCCAACCTACCACAAGGATTTCAAGAAAACACAACAGCGAAATTACCTGCAGGGATAGAGATTGGCTTTGTCACAGATGATGTAGCAGTTGCATTTTCACAGGCTGTAGAAGCTGGTGCAATCCCCTTTGTCAATCCCAACGTAAAGCCTTGGGGACAAACAGTTGCTTATGTTCGCGATTTAGATGGAATTCTCATTGAACTTTGTAGCCCAATGTAAACAGATCCCCGACTTCGTAAGAGTTGTCGGGGATCTGTATCTTCAATTTTTACAAATCAATTAGGATTGCGATGAATGACTAATTATCAGGTTAAACCAAATTACGGTATTGATGCACCAGAGGTTATCCGTCAGTTTCTTTTGATTGGATTTATAAGCGCGATCGCTGGTTGGTTCACTCCACCTTTGAGCATCTTTGGTAATACTTTCTCCTTTATTGGTTCTGTTCTTTTTACTCTGGGTTTATTGGCGATTGCACTGGGCACTTCTATGATTGCTTATGGTATACGGGGAAAATTTAATATTCGCGAGCAAATGCTTAATATCGTTAATTGGAAAGGTGACGAGAACGTCCTCGATATTGGTACGGGAAGAGGACTACTGATGATCGGTGCGGCAAAGCGTTTGAAAACTGGTAAGGTTATCGGGATCGATATCTGGAATACTGAGGATTTGTCCGGTAATACTGCGGGAAATACTCTGATTAATGTTGAACTTGAGGGTGTAAAAGACAAAACTGAACTCAAAAATGAAGATGTCCGTAACATGAGTTTTGCCGACAATTCATTCGTTGTTATTCTTTCACTATTGTGTCTTCACAACATCGACGACAAAACAGAGCGCGAAGTTGCCTGCCGTGAGATTGCTCGGGTTTTGAAACCAGGCGGTACTGCTGTGATCTCGGATTACGTTAATATTTCTGAGTATGCGAAAGTTTTAGCGCAAGTTGGATTAAAAGTGGAGAAGCCAAAATCTTATTTTTTTGAAGCTTACTCGCTGATATGGATGGTGGTTGTCACCAAAGAAAGATAAGTAATTTGTCTGTTGTTTACAACGGTGCTTGGGGATTCACTTTTTGCTCGGCAAACTCCATATACACTGCGATCGCACTTTTGATGAGAGCTAGCGATCGCTCGGATACACCAAATAAATGTCTCTTTCGATTAACAATCTTCTGCAAGGATGTTTAACCTCCCTAAAACTAACTCACACTTGTTTAAGTCCGATTAAGATAATAGAGATGCAAGTGCTATTTCCAATAGAGAATAATTAAATTAAAGAGGATTGCTATGAAATGGCGTGTGATTCTTGGACCAGATCCAGAAACAGGCGATTGGGCTGTATGGTGTCCTGAGTTACCTGGCTGCACTTCAGCTGGAGAAACTGAAGGAGAAGCCTTGGAAAATATTAAGGAAGCAATTCAACTTTATTTACACCCGGAATCGATAGAGTTAGTTCCAGGAGCAATTACAAGGGAAATTGTTCTCTCATGAGCGATCGCATCCGTCGTCTGAGGGCAAGAGTTGTTGAGACTATTTTAAAACAATTTGGATTTCAACTGATTTCTCAAAAAGGTAGCCACCGCAAATGGAGAAATGAAGACGTTGAACTACAAGTGTAATATAAATTAGTTAAAAAGTTCAGATATACGAGGAAATACAGAAATGGAAGTCAGTGTTATTGAAGTACAGAAAAAATTGAGTCAATTGTTGAGTCAGGTTGAGAAAGGGGAAGAAATTATCATTACTCGTGAGGGGTGAGCCATCGCCCGTATATCTCCAATGGGACAAGGAAAACGTTGCCTCTCTTCTCGCAGTCAGTTGCGCGTTTCTCAACCACTTGCTAAAACGAGCAGTGTGGAAATATTGCCAAGTCTACGCACAGAGGTAAGGTATTGATTTATGCTATAGCAAAAGTTTTAGGCATCAATGCGAGTTCAGGTGGAGTTTTTCAAGAGAATAAGTGATCATCCCCGAACACTAAGGACGCACTTTAATCATTGGAACACGGCGAAATATTCTTTTGGGATCAAAAATTTCTGAGTTTAAATGGAGAGGCTGAAATAATTTTTATCCGCAAGCTTTTGTACCTTTGAGAAACCGGGTTTATAGAAAAACCCAGTTTCCAGGTAAATTCTAGCTAACAAGTAGATGCAACTTATTTGCTACAGAACCAATGAGGTAGTGAGTGAGGGGAAGGCTGTCAATCACCATACCTAAACACAACAGCATCATGTAGGAGATGGAATAAAGAAATAAATTTCTCGCGAGAGTACGATCTTCTGGATTTTGGAGTAAGCGCCATGCTTTGTAAATAAAAACTCCTCCCAAAACAAGTGCGATCGCCCCGTAAAAGATTCCACTGGCATGCATGGGATAAATCAGTAACAAGGTTGTTGGTACTGTAATCAAAGTGTAAATCCAAATCTGGCGCACTGTTGCTTCTGCACCTGCTACCACTGGTAGCATAGGTATACCAACCTTTGCGTAATCATCCCGAATCATCAAAGCTAGTGCCCAGAAATGGGGTGGTGTCCATAAAAAGACAGAGGCAAAGATGATCCATGCTGCCCAGCTTAAAGTCCCAGTGACTGCTGCCCAACCCACCAATGCTGGCACGGCTCCTGCCGCACCACCAATCACGATATTTTGAGTGCTGTGGCGTTTCAGCAAGTGAGTATAAATTAGTACATAGAAAACGATACCAGACATTGCTAGCAAAGCGGCTAGCAAGTTGGCGAATACAGTCAGTATGGTGAAGGAAATGATCGCCAGAACGCTGGCAAAAATCAGTGCATCACGCGACTGTACTCTGCCTGAAGGCAAAGGACGATGGCGTGTGCGCTCCATGTCATAATCAATATCTCGGTCATACACACAATTAATCGTCTGGGCGCTTGCAGCGGCCAAAGTGCCACCAGTCAGAGTAACTAATAACAGCAATGGATCGACTTGTCCTTTCGCAGCAATCCACATACTACCAGCAGTGGTAATTAACAACAGCGGAATAATCCGCGGTTTGGTTAACTGGTAGTAACTCTGAATAACTTGTAGAAATGATCCGTGGTGCTTCGAGACATTAGTCTCAATCATTTTGTCCCTAGTTCCTTATTTTTCAATCAACTTGTAGATAAGTGTTGGTAGTTAGTGGTTATTTGGTGGTTTGTTAGTGTTTAACATCTCAAGTTTGGATCATAAATACTAACTAACAATTAACAGCTAACAATTTTCCCAAAATCGATAGTTATGGATTCAACCCTTGCGCTTGTTCACTGTAGGCGTTAAGATTGCGGCTTGTAGCCCAGTCCCGCAATGCCAGAACAGTAAATACTACCAAAGTGCCGAGCAAAGCGGCTCCTATGGCTTGGTGAGATACAGTAAGTGGTTCAACTTGAAGACGTAACTTTAAAGTGGCAACTCCTAACACGATTTGTAATACCAACAAACCCCCAGCAATATTTGCCAATCGTCGCAAAGCTGGATGCAGTGCTGGAGTACGCCAAGAAACAAATACCACTAATAAGGTTGCCGCAGTTGGCGGTAAGACGCCACCAATATGGCTGTACATAATTGTGCAAAGCTGGGATATGCCGAAGCATTGATGGAGTGCCCAGCGAGATCCGACCAAAGCACCTAGTAAACTTTGCAAATAAACCAAAACAGATGCCGTTAAACCCAGCCACGGCAACTTACCAACAGTTCCGGTTCCCTGATAGGGAATGAGTGCCGTACCGATCGCCAGTAGGGTAGTGAAAAATAGCAGCGCTGTTCCCAAATGCGCGGTCACGATATCAAACCGCAAAAGTTCGGTGACAGTCAGTCCCCCTAGTATACCTTGAAAGACGATTAAAAACAGGGCGAATGTGGATGCCCAAGGAAGCCATTTGGGTAATAACTGACGCTGCCACCAAGACAATCCGACGAGGGCGATCGCGCTGACACCAATCAATGCTGCATCCAACCTGTGAAACCATTCCAAGAAAACCTGAAAATTCATTTGCTTGGTTGGCACAAGTTCCCCGTAGCACAAAGGCCAGTCTGGGCAAGCGAGTCCAGCATTCATAACGCGAGTAGCACTGCCTATTGCCATCAAAATCAAGGTAGCCACACACATTTTCCACACCAAGCGACGAATTCGTTCCTTTGGCTTCTGATGGTGTGTAGCCGCTACACTTTGTTGTTCCAGGACAAATTCGCTCATGAAAAATTCCTTCTGCCCGCTTTTCGTAAGCTATCAAATTTCTATAAATCAGTCAGTCCCGAACGGACACTTTGCCAGGACTTAAACAAAGGCAAGCAAGTGTCGCTCTATTTCCACCCTAGCGTATAGACCAGAGTTAGAAATTGCCTCTTAACATAACAGTGAATCACTTTAACAACTTATAGCTTGAAGCTTTAGGGATTTTTTAAGTTGTGGGGGAGTTTGTAATAATTTAAGGCTGAAACCTTAGACTACAAGTCTGTTAGTAGCAAGCACTCTAAATACAATAAATTTTTTCCTAGAGTTACATCCACCTTACGGCACATCTAAAGAAATCTTTTCGCTTGTATTCTTGAAAATTAATAAAAATTTTATGCGTTTATACCCCATGTGTTTAAGCCTGGACTACTGTAGTAAGTGAACAAGCAGATTTGTCCAAAGTAGTAAAGTCGTTAACTCCTCCTTACCGTGAAAATTCCCAGTACAATTTGGACATTACTCATTGGCATCTTGCTGACCCTAGTCAGCCTTTGGTACGGTCAATACCATGGTCTACTACCAACAGCAGCCACCAATGAAGCAAACTTAGTGGACGGTCTGTTCAATGCGATGATGACTGTCTCCGCAGGTATCTTTTTGCTAGTTGAAGGTATTTTAATATATTCAGCCGTAAAGTATCGGCAGCGTGCAGGTGACAATGCGGACGGTCCGCCAGTCTACGGCAATGTACCGCTAGAAATTCTCTGGACGGCAATTCCAGCTATTATCGTTATTGGTATCTCAGTTTACAGTTTTGATGTGTACAACGAAATGGGTGGCTTCGATCCCCATGCCATCCATGAAGCCCCAGCACCTCAAGCAATGCAAATGCCCGGTGCAGCGATCGCCGCAACTTTAAGCGATACACCACCTAGTACAGAACCCAACCTCAATCAGGAGAAGTCTGATGAGGCTATGCAAGACCCTGCTACAGCATCAATTCGCAATGCTGACCAAATTCCTCAAAAGCGAAATGCTCCTGGCGTCGGGATCGTTTCTCCCACCATTGGTGCAGAATCTCAAAAACAAGGTAAACAACCCGACTTGATGGTGAACATCACAGGTATGCAGTATGCCTGGATTTTTACCTACCCTGAAAGCGGTGTCACTTCTGGTGAACTACACCTTCCTCTCGGGCGTGAGGTCAAAGTCAATATGACCGCAAATGATGTGATTCACGCTTTCTGGGTACCGGAATTTCGTCTCAAGCAGGACGTTATACCCGGTCGGCAAAGCGAGATTCGCTTCACACCTAGTAAAGAAGGCAATTATAATCTCATCTGTGCCGAACTGTGCGGACCCTATCACGGTGCAATGAGAACACAAATTGTTGTCGAAACACCAGAAGCATTTGACAAGTGGACACAAGAACAGCTTGTCGCCAGTCGTGAAACTCTCAAGCAAGCAATTGCTGTGAATCCCGCAGAACTGTCTCCGGCTGAATTTCTTGCTCATCAGACCAGCGAGATGGGAATTAATCCAGAAATTTTACATCAAATCCATCACTAGTTATTGGTTAGTAGTTAGTAGTTAGGAGAAAATCTCAACTAACAACTAACTACTCCTAACTAACAACTAACAACTGACTTTTATGACTCAAACACAAATACAAGAAAAAGCTAATGCCCCTGCTATAAGTCATGAGCAAGGGATCAGAAAGTGGCAAGACTACTTTACCTTCAACACCGACCATAAGGTAATTGCGATTCAATATCTAGTTACCACGTTCGTTTTCTACTGTATGGGTGGCATGTTGGCTGAGTTGGTTCGTACAGAACTTAAAACCCCGGAAGTAGATTTTGTCACTCCAGAAGTGTATAACAGTCTGTTTACACTGCATGCCACAATCATGATTTTTTTGTGGATCGTGCCAGCAGGTGCGGGTTTTGCTAACTTCCTGATTCCCCTGATGATAGGGGCAAAAGATATGGCATTTCCCCGCCTCAATGCTGTTGCCTTTTGGATGATCCCGCCTGCTGGATTATTGCTGATTAGCAGTTTGTTGGTGGGCGATGCACCGGATGCAGGTTGGACTTCTTACCCTCCCCTCAGTTTGGTCACAGGTCAAGTGGGTGAGGGAATTTGGATTATGAGTCTTCTCCTACTGGGGACATCTTCGATTTTGGGGGCGATTAATTTCCTCGTCACCTTGATTAAGATGCGGACTCCAGGTATGGGATACCATCAAATGCCCTTGTTCTGCTGGGCAATGTTGGCAACCTCGGCGCTGACACTGGTATCTACACCAGTATTGGCAGCTGGTCTCATCCTGCTAGCTTTTGACTTGATTGCCGGCACAACATTTTTTAACCCGAGTGGTGGTGGCGATCCGGTTGTGTACCAGCATATGTTCTGGTTCTACTCCCACCCAGCGGTTTACATTATGATTTTGCCTTTCTTTGGGGCAATTTCCGAAGTGATCCCCATTCATTCCCGCAAACCAGTTTTTGGCTATAAAGCGATCGCCTACTCGAGTTTGGCGATCAGCTTCTTAGGGTTAATCGTCTGGGCGCACCATATGTTCACCAGTGGCGTCCCTGGTTGGTTGCGGATGTTCTTTATGATCACGACCATGATCATCGCCGTGCCGACAGGGATCAAGATTTTTAGCTGGTTGGGAACCATGTGGGGGGGCAAAATCCGCCTGAATAGTCCTATGTTGTTCGCAATGGGCTTTGTCGGCACTTTTGTGATTGGCGGTATTAGTGGTGTGATGTTGGCGGCAGTACCGTTCGACATACACGTTCACGATACCTATTTTGTGGTGGCGCACCTGCACTACGTTTTATTTGGTGGTAGTGTTCTGGGTATTTATGCAGCGATCTACCATTGGTTCCCCAAAATGACCGGGCGAATGTTGAACGAATTTTGGGGCAAGGTTCACTTTACCTTGACAATTGTTGGTCTAAACATGTGCTTTTTACCCATGCACAAGCTGGGGATGATGGGTATGAACCGTCGGATTGCACAGTATGACCCTAAATTCACGCTGCTGAATGAAATCTCTACTTATGGCGCTTATATACTAGCAGTTTCGACATTCCCCTTCATTTTCAACGCGATTTGGAGTTGGATGTACGGACCGAAAGCAGGTAATAATCCCTGGAATGCACTGACCCTAGAGTGGATGACAACCTCACCGCCGGCGATCGAGAATTTTGATGAACTGCCGGTACTGGCAACTGGTCCCTACGACTATGGTTTGGAGAACGCCAGCAAGGGTGTACCCTTATCTAGTCCCGATCCTACTTTGTCTGCCGGTCCAAACTCAGTGTTACGTGCCGAACCTGACGAACCATATCCATCAATTGCTAACCGTAAGGAATAGAGTTAGAAAGTAATAGAGAGTGGTTAGTTGTTCAAAGCTACTAACCACTCTCTATTACATACTCCCAATCATCTCCTATAGATATTCAAGATTTATGCAAAGTCAAACAATTGACCCAGATAAGACTGCCCTAAATCATCACCACGCTGCGACTGTGGCAGAAGCTCATCACGAAGAACACCCAGATCATCGTCTCTTTGGGATCGTTGTGTTCCTGATTGCGGAAGGGATGATTTTTATGGGGTTGTTCGGTGCATATCTAGCTTTCCGTGCGACAATATCTGTTTGGCCTCCAGAAGGAACACCAGAATTAGAATTATTGCTACCTGGAGTGAACACCATTAATTTGATTGCAAGTAGTTTTGTCATGCACAATGCTGATACTGCTATCAAAAAGAATGATGTCAAGGGGATGCAAACCTGGTTGGGAATTACTGCCGCTATGGGTATTGTTTTTCTAGTAGGGCAGGTTTATGAATATACTCATCTAGAATTTGGTTTGACAACAAACTTGTTTGCCAGTGCATTTTATGTATTGACTGGTTTCCACGGGTTGCACGTGACTCTTGGTGTTGTGGCAATTCTGGCAGTGTTGTGGCGATCGCGCGTCAAAGGTCACTACAGTAACGAAAAGCACTTTGGTGTCGAGGCAGCCGAAATATATTGGCACTTCGTTGACGTTATTTGGATTATCCTTTTCGGTTTGCTGTATCTGCTTTAAACATTTAGTTGTAGAGACGCGGCAAACAGCTTGTCTCTACAACTACTTTGAAACGCTTTCGCGGCAAGTCTCCTAGAGAGAGTTCAGGAAAAATTACATTAGTACCAGCTTAATACTATTCTTAACTGACACCTAGGTTAACCGAACTATATCATGTCCGGTAGATTAACCTTAAATACTAAAAGAACCCCACCCCGCCAAAGCTGTGCTTTATC
>JAQYWO010000537.1 GCA_029379215.1 Rhizonema sp. PD37 | reverse complement strand
GAAGGGGGGAAGTTGAAATATCTATTGAAAAATGTCATATGTATTGCATTTTTTATGGATTTCTGTATGGGAAGATAAGTTATCCAATAGTAACCAATAATTATATAAAAAAGAAATTAGAAAATAGTCAGTTAAAATTACAATATATAATAGAAAGCTATCTAATTGCTTTCTAAATAGAAATACTGTATAAAAATTTATATTTAATAGCGAAAGCTGAAGGTGATGGAACAAAAGTTAAAAATTTTAATAGTAGACGATGACGCAGTAGATCGCATGGCAGTACGGCGCAGTCTACTGAAATCAGGTATTGAAATAGAATTGTCTGAGGTGAGTGATGGTAACAGTGCGATCGCTGCCTTTGCTGAAAATTCCTATGACTGTGTTTTACTAGACTATCTCTTACCAGATCAAGATGGTGTAACTCTGACTAGAAAAATACGTTCTCTAGGAATCAAAGTTCCTCTAGTTGTTCTAACGGGTCAAGGAGATGAACAGATAGCTGTTGAACTGATGAAAGCAGGTGCTACAGACTACCTTTCTAAGTCTAGGTTATCCCCAGAAATATTGGCTCGAGTTTTGCGAAATGCAATCCGAATTTATCGAGCTGAAATGGAGGTTGAGAAGGCACATCAGCAATTGCAAGAAACTAATAATCTTTTGACTCGTAAGAATAAAGAATTAGAAAGACAACAGCAACAAATAGAGTTACAAAATATTAAGCTTGTTGAAGCGTCACGGTTAAAGTCGCAGTTTTTAGGAACAATATCTCATGAACTACGAACCCCGATGAGTGCCATAATTGGCTTTTCCCAGTTATTGTTGCGTCAGAAATGTGGTTCAATTTCCCATCAGCAAAAGGATTTAATGGAAAGGGTTTTGAATAATAGTAAAAAATTGCTGATGTTGATCAATGAAATTCTTGATTTCTCTAAATTTGAGGTAGGACAGTTAGACGTTAAGCCGGGAATTTTTGATTTATCAAAAGTTGTCAATGCGACTGTATTAGAAATTCGTTCTCTGGCTGAGCAAAAAAACTTATCCTTGCAGGTTCAAATGAACTTGGAAAACCCCATAGTATTTAATGATTCAACCCGTATAAAACAGATTTTAATGAATTTACTTTCAAATGCACTGAAGTTTACAGAATCTGGAGGAATAGCAATAGAAGTTAAGGAATTATCTGAACATAAAGTCGCGATCGCTGTTTGCGACACTGGGATTGGCATTGCACCTACAAACATAAAGTCTATTTTTGAAGCTTTCTGGCAAGTCGAGCAAGACACAAACCGCAAATACTCCGGTACAGGCTTGGGTTTGCCAATAGTTAATGCGTTGGTGCAAATGATGGGAGGTAAAATCACTGTCATAAGTCAGTTGAATGAGGGTTCTATCTTTCTGATTGAACTGCCACGTCAAATCGTTTCAGTATCAAATAATCAAGATAAAGTATCAAATAATACAAATATTTATCAAAAAAAAGTTCTTGAGAGTGTAGGAAGCTCTCAGTCTCCTTCGGAAAGACGTATGCCAAAAGATGAGGAATAAGTTACATAAATATTGTAATGTTAATAAAAGTATAAAATGTTGTGAAAAAGTCATAAATTATGGTAAGTTTATTAGAAAATCATATAGATCGCATCTTAGCAATTGATGACACGCTTGATAATCTCATTCTGCTTCAGACAATTTTAGAGGTGGAGGGGTATGAAGTTGAGATAGTCCCAGATGGAAAAAGTGGGCTAGAGCAAATTGCCCAATCTCCACCAGATATCATTTTGTTAGATGTGATGATGCCGATGATGGATGGTTATGAGGTAACACGCCACATCCGGAACAATCCAGACATACCTTACATTCCCATCCTCCTGTTAACAGCCTTCCATGAAGCTAGTGTTGTGCAAGGTTTAGATGCTGGGGCAGACGATTTTATCCGCAAACCATTTGATCAAGATGAATTACTCGCAAGGGTAAGATCTCTTCTACGCTTGAAGCACAGTATTGATGAACAAAAAAAAATGGCACGTCAGCGTGAAGACTTCGTTTCACGTTTGACTCATGATTTACGAACCCCCTTAGTAGCGGCAAATCGAATGCTCAATTTATTTGAGCAAGAACTATTCTGTAAAATTTCCACCGAAATGAAGCAAGCGATTGTCGCCATGACACGCAGCAATAGTAATTTATTGGAAATGGTGAATAACCTTCTAGAAGTTTATCGTTTTGATGCAGGTAAAAAAGCTCTACAATTTGAGAGTTGCAACATCAAGCAGATCGTTGAAGAAGTTGCTCAAGAACTCATTCCTCTGGCTATAGAAAAAGGCTTGAAGATTAATATAAACACGAGCCCAGAGAAGAGTGAAAATACAGGTATCGTGATGGGCGATCGGTTAGAACTAAGGCGAGTTGTGAACAACTTGCTCGGCAACGCCATCAAGTTTACAGATAATGGAAGTATTGATATTAGTATATATGAAACATCTATAGTAACAATTGAGTTCAAAGACACAGGATATGGC
>JAQYWO010000149.1 GCA_029379215.1 Rhizonema sp. PD37 | reverse complement strand
CATTAAAACTATCATTATGGCATTTCGCACAATGTCCAATATTTGTTAAGTGTTGCCATCAATTCAATAAAATTATTGAATGTCACGGGCTTAAGGATATAGCCGGCAACATTCAAGTTATACGCTTCCACTCGATCTTCATCTTGGTTAGATGTCGTCATAACGACTACAGGAGTCGATTTCAATTGAGGATCAGTGCGCAATTCTTGGAGGAATTCAATCCCGCTCATTTTTGGCATATTTAGATCTAGCAATATTAAACGTCTCTCAGTCGGAAAATTAAAAGGCTGATCATGATTCCGCAGCATGGAGAGTGCTTCTAGCCCATTAGAGGCGATGTACAGTGGGTTATTAATATTAACCTTCTTGAATGCCCTCTTGACATTCATTACATCAACTTCGTCATCCTCCACTAGCAATACGTTGATAACTCTTTGGGTCATAACTTTAGTTAAAGTTGATTTATCGTACAGGGAAAACAATTTGCTATCCTCATACATGACTTGTAAGAGTTCTACAGTACGCCTCGGTTACCACGACTCGGTTTATAGCTAATAGGTGAATACGTACTATTAATTAAATCTGCCCTTACAATAGTTGTTTGTCATATTTAAAGGATAGTCAGAACTTGAAGGAGTGAAATTGTCGATGAACATTCATGGGAAAAAAATACCCAATTATGCGAAAGATAGGTGAAAAGTGACAAGGACTTTCCAACCTAAATCATTTTAATTGTATGCAGGAAACTTGACGCCTGTCTTCAGCCATTGGTATGACTCGCAAGCCAATTTACGTCCGTACAGGGGCAGATTGCATTACTTTTTTTGTCCAGATGTAATACAGCCAGACATCAATCCTGAGGTTGCTTTAGCCAAGTAAAGCGGAAAGTACTTCCTAAACCAACTTCAGACTCCAAGGTGATCGTACCTGCTTCTGTTTCAACGATTTTTTTCACAATCGCTAAACCAATTCCCGTGCTTTCCTTGCGATCGCGAGCTTCCAGGGTTTGAAAAATGGCAAAGACTTTATCATGATACTCGGGAGCAATGCCGGGACCATCATCTGTGACAGCAAATTCGTAGTGCTCCCCCCGATCCTGTACGGAAATCTTAATGTGACCATCAAGTTGCGTATGATGCTGAATTGCATTATTAATCAAATTGCTAAACACTTGTTGCAGTGCTAATTGCTTAGTTATGAAGGTAGGCATTTGTGGTTCTACCTCAATGGTGAAAGTTGGTGGGGGGGCAAGTGAGTCAATCACTTCATTCAGCAATGTATTCACATTCACCATTACCGATGGTGTTTGAGCGCGTCCAACTCGCGAAAATTCCAGCAAGCCGTTGATCAGAGCTTCCATACGATGGACTCGTCCCCGCAACAAGTGCATTTGGTGCTGGTTTTCCTCTGGAAGTTGATCTAGTAAATCCTCTTCTATCCATTCTGAAAGGTTAGCGATCGCTCGTAAAGGTGCTTTGAGATCGTGGGATGTCACGTAGGCAAACTGATCGAGTTCTTCATTCCGTTTCCTTAAAAGTGCTGTTGTTTGTGCCAATACTGTATTCACGAGCGTCAGCTCTTCTGCTCGTTTTTGGAGAGCAAGTTCTGCTTGTTTGTTCTGGGTAACATTGTCAAAAGCAATTCCAATACAGTGATCAGGTAATGGAAACACCTTGACGCTGAAAAAGCTATCTGGTACGCTTTCATCACCGTAATGCATTTCACACTGGTCTATTCCAACGCCTGAAGTCGCTACTTTGACATATGATTCCAGAAATTCTCGCTGTTTTGGAAACATGTTAGGAAAACATTCAGTGATGCGCTTGCCAATTTTGTTTTCCAGTGACACTCCTGTTTGTTGGTTGGCAGCAGGGTTGCTAGTTACGAGTCGAAATGAAGTGATGTCGTTCGGATCTTCTAAACGCCACACAATCAAGCCGAATTGCATACTTTTAAAAATATCAGCATGGATTTCAACTTGTCTTAGTGCTTCTCGTTCGCGCTGTATGAGTTCTTGTTGTTGGTGATTGAAGGCTTCAACCTGTGCTATTGGTTCGATAACTCGTTGTTCTAGTTGCACTTTTAGTTCGTGAATTTCTAATAATACTTGTTTGCGTTCGGTAACATCTTGACCTTCTATAATCAGTAAGATTACTTGCCCACCTTCAGATTTTATCGGCTTGATTGAGAGGTTTATCGTTGCAATTGTATCGCCTACACCTAAGACATCTTCTTCATATATTACAGTTTCTCCTGCCGCTGCACTTAAGATTGCCTGCTGCAATCTCGCTCTTGTCTGTTGTGAATTCTGCCACAGAGGTGCTTCCCAAAAGGGGCGATCAATGACTTCCTCACGGGTTATTCCACAAAAATTGAGCGTTATCCGATCTACTTCAATCAGAGTGCCATTCGCTTGTATTAATCCGATAAATTGAAAGGTCTGGTCAAAAATAGCACGACGTCGCTCACTGTTTTCCCGAGCGGCAACACAATTTTTGCTAATGTCTTCAGATTTAGACTTTTGAACCATACCTAATTTGTAAAGTTTTATAAAGTTTTCTCAACTAGCTTCTATATCTACTATATTAATGTGAGTTCAATACTGATGTGAGCGCTTAGCAGTCAGATACCAGATGAATACACACCGTCCGCGCTTTATATCTGGTGGAAGGGTTCGCCTAAAAATTGACATCAGATAGGAGTGCCGAAACAATAGAGTAGTGCAAGTTATAATCTCTAGAATTAGTATTTCAGATTTTTCTTTGAAAACTAGCCGCTACATCCTTCGCTAGATTTTTGTTTGTATCAGAGGGAAAAAGGGTAGAGTATTATATCCACCGATGGATGTATTTTGGTTAAAATATTATCTATCTTTGGTTTAGATAGTATAAAAAAAACAGATTGCAAAATGTCTGCTTTTGACAGAAGCAATTAGTAGAGAGAAAGGATAAGGATGAGTGAAATTACTATAGTATTAATTGAAGATCACGACTTGACAAGAATGGGGCTAAAAGCTGCATTACAGTCAAGTAATATGCTGAAAGTGATTGGTGAGGCGGCAAATGCTAGTAAGGGTTTGAAGCTTTTGGAAACAGCGAAGCCAGATGTGGCTGTTGTGGATATTGGCTTGCCTGATATGGATGGCATCGAACTTACAAGAAAGTTCAGGGAATATCAAGCGGAAAATGGGGAATCTCAAACGAAGATTCTGGTTTTGACAATGGATCATACAGAGGATGCAGTACTTGCGGCTTTTGCCGCAGGAGCAGACTCTTATTATATGAAGGATACAAGTATTGATAAGTTGACAGAAGCGATTCAAGCAACTCATGGCGGAAATTCATGGATTGATCCGGCGATCGCTAATGTAGTTTTGCAGCAAATGCGGCAAGGGTTACCAAACAACCAGTTGTCCGAGCAGCCGAAAACTGTCAAAATTGAGGCACTACCGTCGGAATACGAACAAGTTTTAGAGACGTACCCCTTAACGCAACGAGAACTGGAGATTCTAGAGTTAATTGTCGCTGGATGTAGCAATGGGCAGATTGCCGAGAAACTATATATTACAGTTGGTACTGTGAAGACTCACGTTCGCAATATCTTAAATAAACTTTGTGCTGATGATCGTACTCAAGCTGCTGTTCGCGCCCTCCGTTCTGGTTTAGTGGCATAAAGTTGCTTTTTTTGGCAGAAACGCTCTCAAAAACGGACAACCATCAACAAAGTTCCTCAATCTCAAACGATGATCTCACGTCGTCTTTTAAGCATGGATTCTTTGTCAAAGGTTGTCCGTTTTTGAGCAGAGAAATAATGAGGCAAAAGAAAAATTTTCATTCTTTATTGTGTAAGAATTACATGGATATCTGACTTGTAGAAAAGATTTCACCTCTAACTCCTTGTCTACAAAAAATGCAAAATTCTCCTTGTTCCACATTTTAAAGTTTTACACAACCACTGAGAGTGCTAATTGCTAACAAATATAAATGTCAGCGATTCATAATTTAAAGTTATAACTTACGATAGAAGAGATAAGAACTTAAAATTGATAATTTAGAAGTAACGGAAAAGAAAAAGCAAAAGTAGACTTATGAATATCATTGCTTGGATTGTTTTAGGTTTGATAGCAGGGGCGATCGGCAAAGCGATTTATCCTGGTCGTCAAGGCGGTGGTATCATTGCAACAATGATTTTAGGTATTGTTGGTGCTTTTGTTGGCGGTACTTTAGTAACTTTGTTACAAACAGGAACACTTCAACTGACAACAGCGACTCTCAGTCCGATTGGTTTAGTTGTTGCTATCATTGGTGCAATAATTGCTATTTTCCTTTGGGGCTTGATGACTCGCCGCAGCACGATAGATTAGTAGGATTTCGATAAAATCAAAAACTCCACTAAGTGTTTAATGCATTTAGTGGAGTTTTTAATATGTTGATTATACAAAAGACTATTGCTGAGCATTCAGCCATAAACTATTAGCTATCAGCTAGAAAGACTTATAAGATAACAGTTTTAATCTAAAAGTGTACATAATTCTTTTTGTAGCTAATTGCTAATTTCTGAAGTGCTGAATGCATTACAACTATTCTAAAGCTTTTTTGACCCCGTCCTTTATGTTCTCAACAGTGTGAATAGCCTCAGCTTCTGCTTGCTTGCTTTTTCCCTCAATTTTGTCGTCTGGGTTACCAGTGACTTCACCAATAACCTCTTGAATTTTTCCTTCGATATTTTTAGCTGCGGCTTCTACTCTCTTTTCTATGCTCATATTTTTAAATTTGGCAGCGATACTACACAACTATAATAACTCATGTTTTCAGAGGCGACATATGTGGTTCTTTGGGAATTAGGCACTGGTAGCTGGATTATAGAGCTTAACAGTCCCTTAATCATGATCTTCCCCATGACCTATTACTCATTCCCTAATTTTCATCGTAATCGTAAATACCGTAATCCAATAAGTAGCAAAAAAATGCCGTAGAGCCTCTTCATTGTCTCACTACTAATAAATGGTAGGTTAGCAAACAATGCTCCAAAAAGATTACCAACTATTAGACCAATAGCTATTAATAAAGCATGTTTAATATTCAAATTACCATTTTTACGGTAAACAATTGCTGCCAAAATACCGATAGGTAGAATCTGAGCACCAAGAGAAGTGCCTGTAGCAAATTTCTGATCCATACCCATCATTAGCACCATTGCTGGCACCATCACCGCACCGCCACCAATACCAAACATCCCACCAGCAACTCCAGCCACTAAACCAATAAGTAACAATTGAATAAAAACATTAGACATAAAACTTCTGCTTTGTAGACGCTCAATGATTTGTATGTGAAATATTATTGCAAAATTCAAACGCGTTAATCGTTCTTTGTCACACGTAATGAAGGACAAATGAACGAATGAAAATTTTAATGCTTTAGTTGGTGGATTAGTTCGCCTTTACTTAAATAGCAAATATCTCAACCCAATCAGTAACAAAAAGATGCCGTAGAGTTTCTTCATTGTCTGACTGCTGATAAACGATTGGTTGGCAAACAGCGCCCCAAAAAGGTTCCCAACGACTAAGCCAATAGCGATGAGCAGAGCATATATGGGATCGAGCTTTCCGTTGTGATAGTAAACTATAGCTCCCAAAATACCGATAGGCAGAATTTGAGCAGCAACAGAAGTCCCAGTAGCGAACTTCTGATCCATGCCCATCAGCAACACCATCGCTGGTACCATAATTGCACCGCCACCAATGCCAAACATCCCGCCTGCGACGCCAGCAACTAAGCCGACAAGTAACAATTGAATAAGTACATTAGACATAAAATCTTTGATTGTAAATACTAACAGGAGTGATTCTTGCTGACGGGAAAGTATATGACGATAGAGTATGGTGTTGTTCGCTCAAGCTCTAGCTGGCAAGTTAGTCTTCAGCCTTTACAAGTATTTCACAATTTAGATAGGGTTGCTATAAGATTGTTTCTTCCGAGAATGCAATACTAGGAATGATAAGCGCACAAATGAGGTAAGCAGAAGGTGTTAAAAACACTTTTAGTGATTGCCATTGGTTTCTTGCCGTCCTTGTTCTCTTTATGGTTGATGCGTAAAACCCAGGCTAGGACACGTTCGCAGTTTAGACGGGTAGCTATGAACTTTCCCTGTGGACAGGTACGGCAAAATACCACGCCTGTTCCAAGCGATCGCTACTACTTAGAAGGAGTCGGCTACCTCATTGGCGACATCAGTTGCCGCTTCAATGCCCGCTCCGGGGACTTACGCTGTGCTGTCAATCCTAGTGGTCCTTGTGAGGGTTGCCGTTATTATGAACCATAAGCAAAGTGTTGTGACATTAAAATTTCATTTCAAAAATTTCAACAACGTTACGATCAGGATCGAGACAATCAAAGCACCGCCGTCCTTGCCGTTCGGAAATTGGCTTCAAAATTTTAGATCCAAACTGGCACACGTTATTGTAAGCCTCAACTATTGAGTCGATTTCAAGGTAGATGGTATTATAACTGTTAGAATGAAAACTATCTGTTTGTTTTCCTATATTTTTATTGCTATCTAGTGGCACTAACACAATACAACCACATTTTACTAAAACCTTTGATTCTTTTTCAACTTTTAACCCTAACACACTTTCAT
This sequence comes from Rhizonema sp. PD37, assembly GCA_029379215.1. Taxonomy (GTDB): domain Bacteria; phylum Cyanobacteriota; class Cyanobacteriia; order Cyanobacteriales; family Nostocaceae; genus Rhizonema. The sequence continues at coordinate 12,907 of JAQYWO010000149.1, read as the reverse complement.
AAAAAAATCGCGCTTGTTCCAAGTTGCGAACAGGTAGCTTGACCCCGATGTTAACTATCTTGACTGGTTGCAACTCAATTTGAGTCTGCTTTCCAGAAAAACTGTTAGAGTGCGTCTCAGACTTAAGAGCAGTATTATTACAAATTTGTATCTATTTTCCGGTACGCCTATAATCCTAAGGCGAGCAGCTTCATTACGCTGGGAAATCAGCTTTATCGCTTGTTTAACTAATACCTCGCGGCGGTCAGAGTCGTTGAGAATTTCATTATCAGACAATTTGTTACGAGCGGCAAGATAGCCTCTAGCAAAGGTGTGGTAGTTCTCAATAACCACATTACCAAGAAGTTGTCTGTCCTGTATGTGTTTTAGGTAAGTAACAAGAGCCTTATTAAACGTAACTAACAACGTCTTGCCGTAATGGTCAGTCCTTGAATCGGCAAGATAAGCTGCCCGCAAAATGGCAAGAGTTGTCTTACCACTCCCCGCAGTTCCTAAGACAGCAAAATGTCCCTGCGCTGGCAAGCAGAGGACCTCTTTTTGACGACCTATTGGCTTAGGCAGACTCATTCTATTTGGGTTGTTTGGTTTTCATTTCTAATATAGCTGTCGCCCCATCTTTATTTTTTACATGAAGTATGAGAAATCTATGTATATTTTGGGAATACTGAATTCATAACTATAACTAACAGAATTCGGTCAATGTCTAAAGACGGTAATCATCTTATGTCTAAAAGCTCAGTTCCCTTGGAACCATTTGCAGAGTCTCTTCAGACAGACAACCATGAAATAATTACCCATGATTCACAAGCAGAAGTGCTTGTGCTACAGCATCAAGAAAACTTCTTCTTAGATGCATCTAGGTTGTTACAGCTAGGAGTTCAACAACAGCAAGCAGGGAATTTACCGGATGCAATCCAGTCATTTCAAGAATCTTTAGCACTCTTTCAAGCAATTGGAGACTGTGACAGACAGGCGCAGACGCTTTCTTGTCTGGCAATGACAGTTTATACTTTGGGAGATTACAAGAGTGTCATCTCCCACTCACAGCAGTGTTTATCTTTGATAAAAGATTCGCCTGACTTGCAGATGCAGATGCAGGCACTTTCCCATTTAGGTAATGCCTATCGTCACTTAAGTGAGTACAACAAAGCAATTGAGTATCTACAAGAGTGTTTGAAAATAACGCAGCAACTCCAAGACATGCGAAGTCAGCTGGCTGCCCTGAATAATCTTGGATTAGTTTACAAAAGCTTGGGGGATTTCTCACAAGCGATTAATCTCAAGGAGCAAAGTTTAGAAATTGTCCGAAAACTACAAGATAATTGGAGTGAGGAACTGGTACTAAAAAATCTCGGCAATTCTTGGTATGCTTTGGGCGATCGCGTCAAAGCAATCGCCTGCTATGAAGAATGCGTCCGAATATCACGTTCACTCAAAAACCACCGCACTACATTACAAGTCCTGAAGAATTTGGCGAATGCTTGCTATGCTTTGGAGGATTTCACTAAAGCGATTGTGTATTATGAGGAACGGTTAAAATTGGCTCAAGAAATTGGAGACAAGCGTAGTGAAGAACAGTCCTTAGCCAGTTTAGGAATTGCTTGTGAAACTGCGGGTAATCATAAAAAAGCAATTCAATACTATGAAGAACGTTTGGAGTTAGCCAGAGAACTTGACGATCCTGTCAGTGAAGAACAAGCCCTGAGCAAACTGAGAGATGCTTGTCATGTTTTAGGTGATTACACTAGATCGAAGAAATATCAGTAGTGTTAGGAGACGCCGTTTTTTGAAGAGGAAGAGTTATTGGTAACTTTATCGAGGTTAGGGAAAACTAGCAGAATTTATAGTACTCTCTACTTAGAGGGTAATTGTTCATTGCACTTTATCTGAGGCGCAATCTCAACCCAAGAGCTTCCGCTATTTTATGCGGGGGAGAGTCAAGTTATTATCCCAATTTTCATGAGTAGCGAAAACCAACTCAGCCTCTTCGAGGAATCAAACTTCGAGCAAAAAGATTTGATTCCTAAAAACGCCAAAATTCCTATTCCCCCAGGAAGCTATGCCAATCTGACCGAATTGGCACAGCATTGTAACCAGTGCCATCGGTGTGGACTGGGAGACACTCGGCGAAATGCTGTTGTTGAACGAGGTAATCCTAAAGCGCTGATCATGATTGTTGGCGAAGGACCAGGTCAAAACGAAGACGAAACTGGGCAACCTTTTGTTGGCAAAGCAGGACAGTTGCTTGATAAGATTTTGGCTTCAGTGAAATTAGATACCGACCGTGATGTATACATATGTAACACTGTCAAATGCCGTCCGCCCGAGAACCGAGTTCCCTCTACAGAAGAAATGGCGGCTTGTAAACCTTATTTGCTAGAACAAATTCGCCTGGTTGACCCAAAAATCATTCTTTTGACTGGTGCCACTGCTGTAAAAGATTTAACTGGCGATAAGCGAGGAATTACTAAGATTCGCGGACAGTGGATGGAGTGGGAAGGTCGATTGTGTATGCCAATTCTGCACCCTTCTTACTTACTGCGGAATCCTTCTCGCGAACAAGGTAGTCCAAAGTGGTTGATGTGGCAAGATATACAAGTAGTACGTAATAAATTTGATGAAATCAGCAACAACTAGATAATACGGGATGTTTAGTAACCCCGGAGTATTGAGCGTGCCATGCCAGATTTCGGATTGCCCAAACAGTAGCTAGCAGAAAGTCAGCTTATACTGTCAAGAATTTGATGCCAAAACCTAAAATCGCACACTTCCGGCTTGGCAATCTCCCAACCAGGTATTAATTGCTTGGGCAATGACACCGTTACTACTCTCCCGTGGCGGGGTTGGTGGCTCATTGGCAGGATAGTGACCAATTTGAGAATACATTGTTACCAAACGCCAACCACTGTTTGTTTTTGTCAAAAAAAGCCAGTGAAATTGCTGTAACTGTACAGCTTTGCGTTTTACATACAGTCGCTCTAAAGTCGTGAAAAAGACTTGCTCAACTTTTTCTGAAGCGGAAGAGTTATTTTTTGAGACATCTGAACTATATCCGCCTGGGCTGAGAGGTAGAGGCGCAAATTCGGGCTTTCCTGCCACTAACATATAACTGTAAACATCAGTTGGTCTGCTTAACCGACGGGCGCGTTGACTGACACGATTAGCGTAGTTAGGTAAATCCCGCAAAAGCTGAGTTGTTAATGTTTCTATAGTTTGGTCAGAGCAAGAAGACTTTACCTCCGTTCCAGATTGTGGAAGCCGTCGTTGAGAGTTTTTTCTGGTGACACCGCTTTGTGTTGGTGGAGAGTTACTTTGAACTTGTTCTTGACTTGAAACTGGGAACGAGAGCAACAGCCATATACTCCCACAAAAAAGCCACGAGCCATAATTTCTCTGTTTGACTTTTGACTTCATATGACTGCGGCTAACTCCTCACAAATCTTCTTCCAAGCCAACTGTGGATCGGGTGCAGCAGTAATCGGACGCCCAATAACGAGGTAATCTGCCCCTGCTTTCAGTGCTTGACTAGGTGTGAGCGATCGCTTTTGATCGCCTACATCAGCCCACGTTGGTCGTACTCCCGGACAAACTAGCAGAAAGTCATCCCGACAAGTTTGCCGCAAGAGTGCTACTTCCTGCGGCGAACAAACAACTCCATCTAACCCCATCTCTTGAGCCATCAGCGCCATTTCTAAAGCATATTCTGGCAATTCTAGAGGAATTTTTAAATCAAACGCCAATTGTCTGGAAGAAATGCTTGTTAATAGCGAAATTGCAATTAACTTTGGCGGTTTTATCCCGATAATGACAGCTTCTTCATGCACTGCTTCTGTTGCTGCCTTTAATGCATCTCTACCACATGTGGCATGAATTGTCAATAAATCAACACCGTAACGAGCTGCCGAACGGCAAGCACTTTTGACAGTGTTGGGAATATCGTGAAACTTTAAATCCAGAAAAATGTGCTTAGATTTGGATTTTAACACCTCAAGAACTTGTGGTCCATGACTCACGAACAACTCTAAGCCAACTTTCCAGAAGTTGACTGCCGATAACTCTTCGACAAGAGCGATCGCTTTTTCTATTGAAGACACATCTAAGGGAACAATAATCCGCTCCGTTGTATTCATAATCAGTTGTTAGTGGTTTGTGGATCGTAGGGGCGGGTTTAATCTAGTAACTTGTGAGTAAAAACGAACAATCCTGGTAAACCCGCCCGTAGTAGGGGCGGGTTTCATCTAGTAACTTGTGAGTACAAACGAACAATCCAGGCAAACCCGCCCGTACAGTTCGGTTTAATCTAGTAACTTGTGAGTACAAACGAACAATCCTGGTAAACCCGCCCGTACAGTTGTTAGTGAGTCGTGGGGATTTCTTATTACTAAGTAATATTTTTGACAATTTATTCCGAAAAACTAACTAACAACTAATTGATAACAATATTGTTATTGTGACAACTAACAACGCTCAATTGTACGGGAGGGTTTTACACTACGATTATTATGGTACAAGTCTGACAAACTTATTTTTGCCCACTTGCAAAACTCGTTCATACAATTCATGAGGACTCTGAAAAGTTGTTTCCACATCAGTTATGCGATCGCCATTGAGTCGCACACCGTTTTCTTGAATTTTCCGTCTGCCTTCGGAATTACTTTTGCATAAGCCAGTCGCACTCAGAAGGTATGACAACTTAGATGGAAATGGCACTTCTCTTAGTGAGAATTCTGGAACTGAACCCTCTTCAATTTCAGAGACTGCTTTTAAGCCATAGTACTGTGTTACGATGTCTTGCGCTAGCAGTTTTTGGCGATCGCGTGCATTTTCTGGAAGCTTGTCCAATGGTTTATCTGTCAGTAATTCAAAATACGTTTCTATGAGATGATCAGGAGTTTGCTGTACTTTCTGATACATCTGAAACGGATGCTCTGATAAGCCGACATAATTATTTAAAGACTTGGACATTTTTTGTACACCGTCAGTACCAATTAAAATTGGAAGTAGCAATCCAAACTGGGGTTTTTTCCCAAAATGGCGCTGTAAATCTCGGCCCACAGCAATGTTAAATTTCTGATCGGTGCCTCCTAATTCCACATCAGCATCAACAGCAACAGAGTCATAACCTTGCATCAATGGATACAAAAATTCATGAAGAAAAATTGGATTTTCGGTTCGATAGCGTTCAGCGAATCCCTCCTTGGCAAGCATTTGTCCTACTGTCATTGTGGAGAGTAAATTTAAAATTTTACTTAAATCTAATTGGGAGAGCCATTCAGAGTTATAGCGTATCTCTAATCTTCCAGGTGTGTCAAAATCGAGTATGGGTCGCACTTGGTTAAGATAAGTCTGAGCATTTTGTGCTACATCTTTTTCTGAAAGTTGACGGCGTACCTCAGATTTACCTGTCGGATCACCAATGCGAGCAGTAAAATCACCGATAATTAAGACTGCTATATGACCAGCATCTTGAAAAGCTCGCAGTTTGCGTACTGGTATGCTATGACCGAGGTGGATATCAGCACCTGTAGGGTCAATTCCCAATTTGACTCGTAACGGTCGCTCAGTTGTCGTAATCAGTTTTTCTAAACTTTCAGTTTCACTATCGGAATCTGTTGGTTGGGGAAAAATTTCTACAACACCGCGACGTAGCCAAGACAAATTTTGCGTCATACTAAGAGATTGACTATTAACTATGCTTTGCACTGTAGAATTTGGGTTGGTTTTGGTCACTGGCAATTTGTCGTATTTTGCATCTGCCGAACTTATATAATTGCAAAAAATCAACCACCTTGCTAAGCCGAAGATACACTATATTTTTACAAGTGAGGAAGTGAATCGCCGTGTCGTCTAGGACTTTTGAAGATAAGCAGCCACAACCTCAAGCTCAAGATGGTTTTGAGTTTTTGAAAGGAGTTGGTCAGGTAGCTGGCGGTACATTGCTATCGCTCACCATGCTGGCAAGCTCTATTGTCGCCGGAGGACTTGTTGGTTTAGCCGTTAGTTTTCGTAACCTGCCAGATGTCAGACAGCTGCGTAACTTCTTTCCGTCAGAAACAACATACATTTATGACGTTAAGGGTAAACTGTTAGCTAGTATCCACGGGGAAGCCAATCGAGAAGTCATACCCTTAGATAGAATTTCTCCAGAACTCAAGCGGGCAGTGTTGGCGAGTGAAGATAGTGATTTTTTCACTCACCATGGTATAAACCCCAAAGGCGTCGGGCGTGCTTTGCTCACTAACTCGGCAGCAGGTGGCGTAAAAGAGGGTGGTTCAACTGTTACCATGCAGTTGGTGAAAAACCTGTTTTTGTCTCACAGGCGTGAATTTACCCGCAAGATAGCAGAGGCAGTACTGGCAATTCGCTTGGAGCAAATTCTCCCTAAAGACCAAATTTTGGAAATGTACCTCAATCAAGTGTATTGGGGTCATAACAATTATGGCGTGCAAACTGCAGCACGCAGTTACTTCAATAAGTCGGCTGAAAATTTAAACTTGGCTGAGTCAGCAATGATGGCAGGTTTAATCCAAGCACCAGAAGAATATAGCCCGTTTGTGAGCATGCCTAAGGCAAAACAGCAACAAAAGCAAGTTTTGGGGCGGATGCTGAGTTTGGGGTGGATTACACAGAAAGAGTACGATGACGCCCTCCAACAAAAAATCAAACTTGGGAAAGTGAAGTCGTTTCAAGGTAGTGCCTTACCTTATGTCACAAATGCTGTGTCGCAAGAGTTGGCGAAGAAGTTTGGTCGTGAAGCACTGCTTAAAGGTGGGATGCGGGTGCAGACTACGGTTGATAACGACTTCCAAGATATGGCAGAAGAAACCGTAAAAACCTGGCATGAAAGGCTGTTGGGCGAAGGATTGTATAAGAATCAAATTGCCTTAGTCGCCATCGATCCCCGGACTCATTTTATCAAAGCACTGGTGGGTGGGATCGATGCGAAAGCGAGCGAGTTTAATCGGGCAATTCAATCTCAAAGGCAGCCGGGATCTTCTTTTAAGCCGATCGTTTACTATACTGCTTTTGCTACTGGTAAGTACGATACAGACACAACGATTGTTGATGGCCCTGTCGGCTATCGAGATGGTAATGGTTGGTATTATCCAAAAAACTACGATAATAGTTTTGGTGGAGCAATGTCCATTCGTTATGCGATCGAGCAATCTCGCAACATCCCTGTGATCAAGATTGGTAAGGCTATAGGGATGAATAAAGTGATAGAAACTGCTCGTACCTTGGGAATTACGAGTCCAATGGAACCCGTAACTTCTTTACCTTTAGGCGCGATCGGTGTCACACCTCTGGAAATGGCCAGTGCTTATGCCACCTTTGCCAATTATGGTTGGCAGTCTCCGGCAACTATGATTGTCCGCGTCACTGATAGTAGTGGCAATGTATTGCTAGATAATACGCCCAAACCCCAACTCGTTCTCGATCCTTGGGCTTCGGCAGAAATTATCAGTGCGATGCAGTCTGTCATTAATGAGGGTACTGGTAAACATGCCGCATTAGATCGCCCTGCTGCTGGTAAGACAGGAACAACTTCTTCAGAAAAGGATATTTGGTTTATCGGCACTGTACCACAGTTGACAACTGCTGTTTGGGTAGGTAGGGACGATAACAGAACCCTAGCTCACGGTGCGACGGGTGGTATTTTAGTAGGTCCTGTTTGGCGCGATTTCATGCATAAGGCGCTCAAAGGTGTTCCTGTAGAGTACTTTAAGTCGCCTTCCCAGTTTCACCGCCCTAAATCTAATTAGTGTGAGGAGTGAGGAGTTAAGAATAAAAACTCCGAGCCTCGTGTACGGGCGGGTTTAACAGAATGTTGCGTTTACTCACTTGTTCTTCTGAAATAAACCCGCCCCTCATGTACGGGCGGGTTTAACAGGATGTTGCGTTTACTCACTCGTTCTTCTGAAATAAACCCGCCCCTACTTCACCGCTGTTCTTCTAACTCGGCTTTCATCCTCTGTAGGGTCGTTTGCATTTGATCGAACATTTGTTGAGGAGTAACGCTAAACTGACTCAATTGTGTTTTAATCTGTTCTACTGTCATTTGCGCCATGAAATCTTCTGATAGCTCAAAACGCTTCATAAAAATACGATAGCGCTCCATCATTTCTTCCATTTGCTCAATAAACAGCTTTTTACCCTCACGGTCAAATTTGCCGTAATTATTACCAAGTCTCAACAGTGCTTGATAATCTTCAAACAACTGCTTTGCTTCTTGCTGTACAATCTCAGAATCAAAGAATCCCATTTTGCTTCTCTTTCACTGAGTCGTTATACTCAGCAGCTCTCTTTCTTAACTTTAGCCTCTAGCTTTATTCTAGTATTTAAGTCTAATGAACCAATATAAGGGATCAGCTTCGTTTTTGGTACGGTTTTTACAGTAATTTCTACCCTTGACTTGGTAGCATTTATTGAGATATTGAAGATATGACCGCTAATTCTGATGATTAGTACTGCGAGCGCGGAATTAAAAATTAAAAATTCGTCTGGGAAAGTAAGGCTATATCGAGGTTGCATGTCTGGGTTTCCCTCCTTTGCAAACTTTGGGTAAGGAAACCGAGGCGAGCAAAATTTCCGACACTTTCTACCAACTACCACGCATTACATATGCGCCACAGCTCGCAACTTGGATTGCATATGCAAATCATTTAGGATAGTTATAGGTTTTTGATAACTGTGGAAGATGTGGTAATGGGAATATGTTGAATCAGCAAAAAAATCGCAGCATTGCCGCAATTTTAGCTTTGTCAGGCACGTTGACAATTTCCGGGTTACATAAGTTTTATTTGGGACAGCCACTCTGGGGTCTATTATACGTGTTACTTTCTTGGACACCTATTCCCAAAGTCGCAAGTGCTATTGAGGCAGTTTGGTATCTAGCCCAAGATGAAGAAACTTTTGACAAGAATTTTAATCTGGGGAAAAAAGCATCAAGGAACTTGCAGCAAGGGGCTCTTCAGGTAGGGGACTTCGCAGATGCCTTGCGTAAGTTAGATGCACTCCGTCAAGATGGACTGATTTCTGAGTATGAATTTGAACAAAAACGCCGCCAGATGTTAGACCAAATTTCGTGAAGTGAGTAATGAAGGTGAAAAATTGGCGATCTTTGAACCCCAAGTTGCAAAAATTGCGTTCTCAACTCCTCAACGACCCTTACTACCGACTACAATCAGGAGAAGAAATTGCGATCGCTGCCGAACTTGGTATTCGTATTGATGCAAATCATGCAACTGTAGATGATTGGTTGCGCTTACCTGGGTTATCAATTCATCAAGCGCGATCACTTGTGGAACTTTCTCATGCAGGGCTAAAGTTTTACTGTATTGAAGATATAGCGGCAGCTTTAAGTATGCCTGCTTCTAGGCTAGAACCCCTCAAGCCGATTCTCAATTTTAGCTATTATGACGATGAATCTTTAGATCGCCCTAACCATTTAATTAATCCTAATACGGCAACAGTTGAAAGTCTTACAAAAGTACCGTTTATTCCTTTATCGCTTGCACAAGCAGTGGTGCAAAATCGCTTATCCTCTGGCCCTTTTCGTAACTTAGTCGATTTCCAGCAGCGACTGAATATTTCTGGGGAAGCGATCGCCCAGATCATGTATTATTTGCGGTTTTGAAGGCTAAAAATAAAACTTTCACTCATTCAAGTTAACAATCTTAAAGAGATCTAAATAGCAAAATTTATAAAAATGAAAGTTAACATGCTAAATATTTATGACTAAGTCATTGACATCTTGAGGAAAATATGCTACTAAATATTCAATCAGAGAAAAGTCGCTCATCAAAAACCATTAAATCAATTTTTACAGTCCACCGAATTCATGAGCGTGGTTTTTAATGAGCAAATAAGCAATTTTTTTATCCTAGCCATGTAGGATTTTGAGCTGTACTGTCAAAGCGATTACTGGTTTTAAATAGTTCGTACTGGCCTGTTGCGGCAACCTTGGCAGTTTTCCCAAGTAACGCTGCAACTTGTGCTTGACTCATGGGCTGGAATGTACGAGCTGCTTCAAAGGCCTGGTTAAGGATTTCCATGCTATCAATACCTGTAATCACCGTTGAAGTTGGCAGGTTCATTGCATAGTGAAGGCATTCAATCGGTTTAACCGTATTACTTTTGAGAATAATTTGATCGCCCATTGATTTCATGCCCAGTACACCGATTTTGTTCTGTACTAATTTAGGTAGGACTGCACGTTCAAAACTCCGAAAATGAGCATCCATGACATTGAGTGGCATCTGTACAGTGTCAAAGTGGAAATTATTTTTGGCTGCAACTTCTAGCATTCGGAGGTGAACTAAGGGATCTTTATGTCCTGTAAAGCCAATATAGCGAACCTTACCTGCCTTTTTCGCTTCTAGCATTGCCTCTGCTGCACCACCAGGAGCGAATATACGATCTGGATCTTCTAGGCGAATGACTTCATGAAATTGCATCAGATCCACATGATCTGTCTGTAGGCGTTGGAGAGACTCATCAATCTGCTTAGCAGCAGAGGCTTTAGTGCGACCGTCGATTTTTGTCATCAAAAAAACTTTTTGGCGGTAGCCATCTTGAAGTGCTTTACCCATTCGCATCTCGCTACCCCCATTGTGATAATCCCAGCTATTGTCCATGAAGGTTATGCCACGGTCGATCGCACTGCGGATAATCTTAATGCTTTCCAGTTCATCTTTCTGTCTGCCAATATGGTGACCGCCCAAGCCGATCACAGAAACTTTTTCGTTTGTACTTCCCAGAGTTCGATAAATCATCTCACCGTTTCTGGTCGTTTGTTGGGACTGGGAAGGTTCGTTTGCAGCTGCTCGATTACTAAGTAAACTCTCTGAAGCTGCCAGCCCTACAGCTAAACCCGAAATAGAAGCGGTTTTGAGGAAATCTCGTCTTCTGAAGTTCACAACGTGTCTCCTTCTGAACTGTTCGTTCATGGTGTTTTCTCATAACCATCTTCTATCTCTAAGCTTGCAGCTACATCAATCCAATGGTGTACTTGATATTGTTTCCTTATCTACCTAAAGGTAAAAGGACTGACGCACAGAAAGAAGAGTGAAAGTATACGAAGGAAATACTGCATATCCTTAACAGGACTGCATGAAGCCTACACCATATTTGTTTTTTAATGTATAATATATCACATAAAACCAATTCGATTGAGAGGCCAAAAGCGAAACACTGCCCGACCAATAATATTTTTTCTCGGTAAAAAGCCCCAGTAACGGGAGTCGTTACTATCATTGCGGTTATCTCCCATAACAAAGAATTCGTCAGTAGGAACTTGTCGCCCTTCCATTGGTAAAGCAGGTGGTTCGGCGATGTAGTCTTCTTGTAGCGGTTGACCGTTAAGATAAACTTTGCCACCACTAATGCTAACTATCTCTCCTGGTTTGCCAATGATACGCTTGATAAAAGCTTGGTCTTTATGATATCCCCGGTGTTGCAGTTCTGCTGGTGGCTGAAAAACGACGATATCGTCCAACTCTGGAGGGTGAAAAAAGTAGGAGATTTTTTCTACCACTAAACGATCGCCAATATGTAAGGTTGGCAACATAGAATCTGACGGAATGTAGCGGGGTTCGGCAATAAAAGACCTAATCAAAAACGCTAAGCATAAGGCGATCGCTATCAGAGTCAAATTCTCTCGCCATATCCGCGATACTGGCGACGATACAGAAGCTTCTTTTGCATCACTTTGCTGAGGAGTCATAAAAATTGTAGCCCAATTGAAAAGTTAAACAAATACTTTAGTATGACGTAAATTATCGATACATATGTTGTTTGAAACAAAGAACAAAAAACTTTTCTGCACTGCCATTCACAAATCGAACTGTCGAGGCTTTGCCTTGCATGTCCAAGATTAAGATTGAGAACTACACTGCGATTAGTAGGTGAAACGGTAAAAGTGATATCCTTCTCTGGCAATACTTACACAGTAACGTCCATCTTGGGTGTTACTGTTTTGCCTACGAAGCAGCTTTAAATAAATAGTCTACAATTATACATCTTTCTCCAGCTAGCTAATAAAAATTGACAGTTGTTGTTAGTAATTGCAGGATAAACAACAGAGGCGTATCATTGGAGATACTCCATCATGAATTAATGCAGTTTAGTTAGCGCCAAAAACCTTAAATTGCGTAGGTTGGAAAGCCAGTTCCTCCGAAAGAATCTGGTGATTCATGGAGCAAGGGATATTGAAAGCCCATGTTTGAACTCACAGATAAAACAAATCGTGGACTTCATAGAGTGTAGACGCAGAGCAGCGATTACTTTAGACTGAAGCGCAAATAACTGCTTCTATTTTTCCCTAACAAGATCAGGAAAATTCCAACTGTATTTTCTTTAAGCTAGTAGAAGGCATCTTACTTTTTAAATTTAAAACTTCTATACCTACTACTTGATTATCTTCATTGAAATCAAGAATAATTCCCGGATAAACTTCTTCAGATTCAATAATATTTGATTCATATAAACGCAAATACAGAGCATCAGCTAGTTCATCAATATGTACTTTCATAGTTTGTTTTTTTGAGTACGATCAAAATAAACAGTAATAATTCGCCAAGGTATGGTTGTTTCATTATAGACAACACGCAGTACTCGATTACCCTTTTCAGCAATACGAGCCAATGCATGACGTAACTCTGAATCTTCCCGATCCGGTTCTGTTCTTTGAGGTTGTGTTAATACCCGTACTATCCATTCTACTTCGATTTCCCTTGCAGCAATGACTTGTTGGGCATGAACAGTCAAAGTGTAAGGACAATCATTTGCATTCGTCACTCTTTCTAAAACCTCCTACAATACTTACAGAGTATGGAATTATACTGATAAACGATATATTAACTATAGGCAAAAAGCGCCTTCCATAAGTGGAAGGCGCTTTTGTTAT
>JAQYWO010000148.1 GCA_029379215.1 Rhizonema sp. PD37 | reverse complement strand
CAATATTTTTACACTTAAAATCCATCTCTAAACGTAAACTTTATAATTAATCAGTTAAAAGTGTTCTCATTCATTTTATACTGACTATCTCTACTGTATTTTCATCAAAAAAAGGTTACAGAATGCTTAAAAATTACGATTGAAATCACTATTTAAACCTCATCTTCATAAAAAAATTGAGACAATAAGTTATGTAGATGTACGTAATATATGTAAAAAATAGTAATTCTACGCGCGAGTTTGTACGCTCAGAGCTTTCGTCCACTATGTATTTCTATTGTAAATTCTTAATCCTAGCTTTTCATAGAGTGACATTGAACAGTCAACTATTAATAACTTCACCAGTCAATAACATGTGTGAACGCAATTTTGTATGAAAAGGGATTTGAACGCGATCGCGTTCCTCAATATGTTGTAGTAGAAAATTCAAGAGAAATGGATACATATCAAAAAACGATACAGGAAGAGATTGTGAAGACGACAAAACAGCAAATGCAGGTTGCGAGATATGACAGCCAAACAGACCATACCCAGGATGTGTGTATTCATTTGTTGTTTGAAGCACAGGTAGAAAAAACACCTGACGCGGTGGCAGTTGTGTTTGAAAACCAACAAATTACATACCGAGAATTGAACACTCTTGCTAACTCTCTAGGACACTATTTACAAGCATTGTCCGTCAAACCCGACGTATTAGTAGGTCTGTGTGTCGAACGTTCCATTGAGATGGTGGTGGGAATGTTAGGCATTCTCAAAGCAGGTGGTGCTTACGTACCTCTAGATCCTGCCTACCCATCAGAGCGATTGCAGTACATGCTGTGTGATTCCCAAGTGCCAGTACTATTAACCCATTCAAGCTTAGTTTCGAGATTGCCTGAGTCTGGGGCACAAGTCATTTGCTTAGATACAGACGCTCGTGTGATCTCGCATGAAAGTCAGGAGAACCCAGTTAGTGATGTGAATGCTGACAACTTAATTTACGTAATTTATACCTCCGGGTCAACAGGACAACCCAAAGGAGTGATGATTACCCACCGTGGGATCGACAATCAGCTTCACTGGCGGCAAACAACCTTTCCATTAACCGTAGAAGATCAAGTTTTACAAACCATTTCTTTTAGCTTTGATCCCTCAGTCTGGCAGATCTTCTGGCCGTTATGTTTCGGGGCGCAGTTGATTTTAGCCAAACCGGGGGGACAGCAAGACACCGCCTACCTCGTCAAAACGATCGCCTTGGCGCAAATTACTGTTATTGCCTTGGTTCCCTCGATGCTGCGGATGTTACTGGAAGAGAAGGGCATCGAGAATTGTCATTTAAAACACATTACTTGCGGTGGTGAAGCTTTACCTGTCGAACTGGTAGAACGCTTCTTTAAGCAGCTCAACTTGAAAAATGTTCTGTTTAATTGCTACGGTCCAACAGAAGCTTCTATTGATGCTACCTTTTTTACTTGCGACCACGGAAGTGACTATACTATTGTGCCAATTGGTCGCCCGATTGCTAATACACAAATTTATATTTTAGATGAAGATTTGCAGCCCGTGCCCGTGGGTGAATCGGGGGAGTTGCACATTGGTGGTGCGGGACTAGCGCGAGGTTATCTTCACCGTCCAGAACTCACAAGAGAAAAGTTTATTCCCAATCCAATGAGCCGCGACTCTAGCTCACGTCTGTACAAAACTGGAGATTTGGGGCGTTACACCAGTGATGGCAACATTGAGTTCCTCGGTCGAGTGGATCATCAGGTAAAGATTCGCGGCTTCCGGATTGAGTTAGGCGAAATTGAAGTTAAACTTACTCAACATCCAGCAGTCCAACAGACTCTGGTGATGGCGAGAGAAGATATTCCTGGTGATAAGCGACTTGTCGCCTATGTTGTGCTACTCGAGCAGGTCAGCCCGATGGCATTGCGCTCTTTTTTGCGCGATAAGTTACCCGAGTACATGGTACCAGCAACCTTTGTTTTCTTAGATGCCATGCCATTAAGTCCGAATGGTAAGATAAATCGCCTTGCTTTGCCAGTACCCAATTCAGTTAGACAAGAGGCAGAAAAAACTTTTGTTGCCCCCCGCTACGAGTTGGAACGGAGAATGACGCAGATTTGGGAAGAAGTTTTAGATATCCAACCCATTGGAGTGAGAGATAACTTCTTTGAGTTGGGAGGTCATTCCTTATTAGCTATCCGCTTATTTACTGAGATAGAAAAAATATTTAGTATAAAACTTCCGTTAGCCTCCCTCTTTCCATCAAGTACGATTGAGGCTCTTACTCACATTCTTGAGCAAGAAGAATTAGAACAAGGTGAAAGACACATTACTATGAAGCCTAGTATGTCAACACTTTGGTCATCCCTAGTAGAAATTCAGCCCAAGGGTTCCGAGCCACCTTTGTTCTGTATCCACCCTCTTGGTGGTGAGATCCTGTGTTACCGTGATTTGGCAAGGTATCTGGGGTCTAACCAACCAGTTTATGGTTTACAATCATTGGGGCTAGATGGCAAGCCTCCTTTAACTCGGGTTGAAGACATGGCATCTTACTACATTCAGGAAATCCAGACCGTTCAGCCCAATGGTCCTTATTTTCTATTAGGGTACTCCTTTGGAGGTATCGTTGC
This sequence comes from Rhizonema sp. PD37, assembly GCA_029379215.1. Classification (GTDB taxonomy): domain Bacteria; phylum Cyanobacteriota; class Cyanobacteriia; order Cyanobacteriales; family Nostocaceae; genus Rhizonema. Next base: position 17,154 of record JAQYWO010000148.1, on the reverse strand, counting down.
TTTCGAGATGGCTCAGCAACTCCACAGGCAAGGTGAGAAAATTGGTATTTTAGTGACGATTGATACTTGTCTTCCTGGTAATTGGAAACGATTGCCATTTCTGAAGCGAGTTCCATTACATTTAGATAATATTTTACGACAAGGACCTGCTTATTTCCGGCAAAGGGCTATGGTGTGGAGTGAGTGGGGTAAGTCCCATTTTCAACAGAAATATAAGCATTACTTAAGTGTAGTGCATCATTTACCAGAAAATGACCAGCACTTAGACATTATGGATGCTAACACACAAGCTCTGGACGAGTATACGTTTCAAGTTTACCAAGGAACTATGACTCTGTTGCGAACAGAAGATCGGTATCGCGAGGAAGTGGTAGGCATAGAATACGATCCCCAATTTGGTTGGGGCGATCTGATCACCAGAAGCATAGATGTCCATTACGTTCCCGGTTCCCACAGTTCCCTACTTCATGAACCCCACATCCAAGTCCTTGCAGAAAAATTGCAGGCTTGCTTAAAAGGGACTAGAGCATAAGCATATTAGCTCCAAGTAACCTAAAATGAAACTTTGGACAAAAAATGAAGGAAAATTGGACAGTTATTTACTGAGTGTCAATGTTTTACAGACATCTATTTGCGCTTACCAATTAATTGTATGGAGATAAAGGGCGATGGAAACTGAGAAAAATCAGCCAATAGAGCATCAAAATATACCAATAAATCACCGGGGGTTGCATGAATTTTTGTACAGTTCCGACGACGAACACACCGCTATTGAAGTGCCTGTAACACCTGATTTAGCAAACAATGCTTCGGTTGTCTTACCATTGGAAACTTGGTGTGCGGCTTCCCAGAATGGGAAAATCGCGGGTGTTTACGCGGTTTTAGATACAGAACGCTACACACAGTACATTGGCTATTCTCGGAATGTGTTGCTTTCCTTGAACGGTCATAAGAGCCAAAATGGTGAGCAAAAGTGTGCTTTCGTGCGCGTACAGACATTCAAGTTCCCGAAGCGCCAAGATATGGAAGATTTACGCGATGCGTGGATCGCAGAATTAGGGAGTGTTCCACCCGGTAATGCAACTGATCGCGGAACGTGGGCTAGTACGGTAGGCGAAGTTGCCCGTGTAATGTCAGAAGCGGAACGCAACGCCTACGAGGAAAAAAAGCTGAAATTGCGTCAAGCGATGGCTGACACAAACCTCTCTAAAGAGTCAGAAACAATTGATGCGAGTGATGCTCTTCGTCGCCGTCAATTAGAAGCTGCTGTGGAGAACGATAACTGGAGTACAATTATCGACGCACAGACGCAGGAAACCAAGTCTTAAGCAATTTAAACAGAGCTTGCCACACGTTGGAGGTTCGCGATCGCTCGCTCCCGTGCGTTGCGGTTTCTCGATCAGGGTTAGCCGAAGACTTCCAAACCAGGAATCTATCAAGTACTTAACCAAAGTAGCGCATGTACAAGGCAGCAGGACTGATGATCGCTCTTCCTGGCTCGCTCATTGATGTCGCCCAAAGTGTCGGATATCAATCCGAGGTAGCGTTTTTGAAGGCATTCAAGCGGTGAGCGGATCAATCTCCAACTTTGGCTGTTCAAATCTTCCAGATTTTGGAATAGTTGATGATAGTTTAGAGACAAAAAATCTGATTTTTAAATTTTGATCGTCAACACGATTTATTATTCTATATAATCCGCAAAAGCTATATATGTTAACTATAAGGATTTATAAAAATAAAATTTTATATCCTATCTTTACGGGAATTTAATTTTCGGAGGGGTCTATTAGGAGAGCGATCGCAGATGCGTAATTCAAATTCCGGTGCATCGGCAGCTAAGCATTGGTTCATATCCTTACGGTTACAAGTATCGAGTATATTAACATAAATGTTATGTATTTTTTGCTATTCTACTCGTTCATTAGACATAAGGCAGAGAGCATCTGCTTGAAGCAAAAAAGTATTTGTTAATGCTGTTTTTTAAGTAAAATTACTGCTAATTCCTTATAAGGATCTTACATGTTATTTGGGATGGAATTCGATATCTACAACTAACGAGATTTAAGTCGGGATTCAGAGTGTCCAAAGCACATGAGACGCTCCCAGCAACACTTTTCTGCCCTCAATCCTAGCCTTGTCCTGTCATTTTTAGATTGACAAACCACAGTTATCGGTAAAATTACGCTAACACTTTAACAAAAAATATTGCCTTAATTGAAAGTAGGTTCATTTACCACTAGTGACGACTTCAGCGGCAAGGCTCAAGGATGAAAGCACCATTACCTGATAACGAAAAACAGAGAATCGAGACGCTTTTGCAGTATAAAATCCTCGATACTCCAGCGGAAGACGCCTTTGACGACCTCACTCGTTTAGCATCGTATATTTGTGGAACGCCGATCGCTTTAATCAGCTTGAGTGATACCAACCGCCAGTGGTTTAAGTCAAAAGTCGGTTTAGATGCGCTAGAGATACCCCGAGATATCTCATTTTGCGGTTACACTATCTTAAATAAGGATATTTTTACTGTCAATGATGCAACTGAGGACGAACGGTTTGCGACAAATCCATTAGTCACTTCTCACCCCAATATCAAGTTTTATGCTGGTGTCCCCTTAACTAACCCAGAAGGATATGTTTTGGGAACACTCTGCGTCATTGACTCTAAACCGCGAGAACTTTCGGACGAGCAAGTAGACGCATTACGAAGTCTGGCTCGCCAAGTCATGAAGCAAATGGAAATGCGGCGCAATTTAGCAAGTTTGGCTCTCACAACTCATGAACGCAAACAAGATCAAAAGGTACGCAGACAATTCTTTAAACAAATTGCTGGCGGGTTTGGGTTAGCATCGGCAATTTTAGTTCTCATGGGCTTGTTTTCCTACCGGGAAACAAGAGTCTTTATCGAACAAACTAATCAGGTTAGACAAACTGAAGAGAAAATCAACAGTCTCGAATCACTGCTGTCAAGTATCAAATCTGTTGAGACAGGACAACGTGGTTACGTACTTACAGGACAACAGCTTTACTTAGAACCGTATCAAAGAGCACTGAAAAAAATTGGGCCACAACTTGAGGAGTTAAAAAATTTAACAGCAGATAAACCTGAGCAACAAAAACAGATATACAAGCTTCAACCCTTGATCACTGAAAAATTGGCGGAACTCAAGCAAACAATTGACTTACGCCAAAACAAGGGTATGAACTCAGCGTTGCAGGTGATTCTCACAAATCGGGGACAAAATCTTATGGATGACATCCGCCTGCTCATCCGTAATACGCAAAAGCAGAATCAGGAGTTGCTTCAACAGCAGTTAAAAGCAACAGAAGCTAGTGCGAACAACACAATTTTGACACTGGCGATCGCCATCGTCATGAATTTAAGTGTTCTGACTGTTGTCTACTACTTCATCTACCGTGAGATCCGTGAACGTAAGCATACAGAGGAATCGCTGAACCAGGAACGCAACTTTATTTCTACAGTTGTAGATACAGCCAGCGCCTTAGTCTTGGTTGTAAATCCCCAAGGGCAAATTATCAGATTTAATCACGCTTGCGAGGAAATAACAGGTTACTCATTTGGCGAGGTAAGAGGTCGGTTTTTCTGGAACTTGTTCTTACTTCCCTTAGAAATACAGCCAATGAAAGCAATTTTTGAGCAACTCAGTTCTGGTCAAAGAACAGAAGTGCTTCAGGAGTATAAAAATTACTGGGTGACTAAGAAAGGAAGTCAACGGCTGATTACATGGTCAAACCGCATCCTAAAAGATAATCAAGGCGCGACTGAATACATTGTCAGCACCGGCATTGATATTACTGATCGCCAACGAAGCGAACAGCATCTTAATACCCAATATGCTGCAACTAAGGTGTTAGCAGATGCCGCATCGATTAGCATTGCCATTCCCCGAATCCTGCAAGCGATTTGCGAAAGTTTGGGATGGGAATTGGGGGAAATGTGGTTAGTAGACCGAACTGCAGATATTTTACAATGTCTGGATATTTGGCATAAAACACTCTTAAATATGGACGAGTTTGCCGTGACCTCAAAGACGACAACTTTTGCCTTAGGAGTCGGACTACCGGGTCGCGTATGGGGTAGTTCTCAACCTATTTGGATCGTTGATGTCGCTGACGATATTAACTTTCAAAGATCTCAAATCGCTGCTCAAGCCGGATTGCATACGGCTTTTGGTTTTCCTGTCTTTAGTGGTAACACAACCGTTGGCGTGATGACTTTCTTCAACAAAGAGACATTGCAACCCGATACAGATTTGCTGATGGTGATGACTTCTATTGGAAACCAAGTCGGTCAGTTTATCAAGCGCAAGCAGGCAGAAGAGGAACTTTACCGCCAAAGTTTGCGAAGTCATCTGTTTACCGAAATCACCCTCAAAATTCGCCAATCCCTACAAATTGAAGACGTTCTTCAAACTACAGTCACAGAGGTGCGGAAGATTCTCAAAAGCGATCGCGTCTTAATCTATCAGCCTTTGACAGATGGATCAAGAAGCATCGTTACAGAAGCCGTCGTCTCTGATTGTAGTCCGATTAAAGGGCAAAATCTTATTGACTCATACTTGCGAGCGGAATACATACAGCAGAACTATCTACAGCAGTTTCGACAACAACGAATTCCTAATATCGGTGACTTAGATATGATGGAAGCCCAAGCAAGTCATGTGGAATTATTGCAGAAGTTTGGGGTCAAAGCTAATTTGGTCGTGCCAATCTTAGTAAAAGAAGAACTCTGTGGTTTGCTAATAGTCCATCAGTGTTCAAATTCACGTCAGTGGTCTATCTTTGAAACTCATCTGTTACGGCAACTTGCTGACCAAGTGGGTATTGCGGTCGCTCAAGCCCAACTCTTAGAAGCAGAAACTCATCAGCGACAAGAATTAGAAGTTGCCCGTAGCCAAGCTGAGTTAGCTTCTCAAGCCAAAAGCTCCTTTTTGGCAAATATGAGTCATGAAATCCGCACCCCGATGAATGCCGTGTTGGGAATGACTGGACTGATGTTGGAGACTTCCTTAACTCCAGAACAGCAAGATTTCGTGGAAACAATTCGCATTAGTGGAGACGCCCTCTTAACCCTGATCAACGAGATTTTAGATATATCTAAACTTGAGGCTGGGGAGATGGTATTGGAAACCCTAGATTTTGATTTATCTACCTGTGTGGAAGAGGTGTTAGATTTACTAGCTCCCCAAGCACATAAAAAGGGATTGGAAATTGCGGCATTGATTTATCGTAACGTTCCTACCCATCTTCAAGGAGATGCCAGTCGCTTACGGCAAATTTTGATGAACTTGGTAGGTAATGCGATCAAGTTTACCAGTCATGGAGAGGTAGTAATACGGGCTGAGTTGCGCTCCGAAACATCTACGAAAGTCACAATCCACTTTGCGGTCACAGATACTGGGATTGGTATCACCCAAGTAGACCAAGACAAACTCTTTAGCCCATTTACTCAAGTAGACGATTCCATTACCCGCAAGTATGGAGGTACGGGTTTAGGATTAGCTATTTGCAAACAATTAGTCACTTTGATGGGAGGAGAAATTGGCATAGAAAGTCATTTGGGGCAAGGTTCTAAATTTTGGTTTGATATTCCTTTTGCGCTTGCACAAAAGCCTGTTTCTCCGCTATACGATAGCGCGGTTCTCATTGATCGACGTTTATTAGTGGTAGATGACAACGCTACCAATCGCAAAATTGTCTATCATCAAGTTACTCGTTGGGGTATGCATGTGGATGAAGCAGAAAGTGCTGTTGATGCTCTTAAAGCTTTACAGGACGCAGCCAAGCAGAATACTCCCTATGATGTGGTATTGGTGGATATGCAAATGCCTAATATAGACGGACTGACTCTAGGAACACTAATTAAGGCAAATCCTGCAATTGCTGAAGTCCCTTTAATCATGCTCACCTCTACCTCTATCGATCATCGAGATGAAGGGCAACGGGCACTCAGCATGGGATTTGCAGCTTATCTAGTCAAACCCGCTAAGCCATCTCGAATACTCGATACCATCATGAATATATTAGGAAGCCAGCTCAAATCAGAAGACCAAGAAGATGCACAGAGAAGTTGCCCGGAGGGTTTCCCTCCGGGCAAATTTCGGGAAGTTTCCTCGACTAAGGCGATGAGCGTTAGTAAACAGGGGAACGCTGAGAGCAAAAGTGTGCCACCGTCTTCTTCCGCTTCTACCTTTAAATCCAAGTTAAGAATTCTTCTAGCTGAGGATAATCCGGTGAATCAGAAAGTCGCCGTGAAGCTGCTCAAGAGTTTGGGCTACGCTACTGATGTTGCCGCCAATGGAAAAGAAGTTTTGCAGATGTTGTCACAAATTCCCTACGATTTGGTTTTCATGGACTGTCAAATGCCGATTATGGATGGATTGGAAGCGACAAAAGAAATTAATCGTTTAGAAGAAAGTTTCTTTGCCAGTGGTCGTCGTCCGGTAGTCATTGCAATGACAGCTAATGCCATGAAAGAAGACCGCCAAATGTGTCTAGATGCAGGTATGGATGACTATCTTAGCAAGCCAGTATTGAAAGAAAAATTGGCAGCGACACTGGAAAGTTGGACAAACACAATCTTCGCCTCAGAAGTCAGTGTGTCCGAGCAGATTTCTCCCAATCCCGACTCAATAGATCCCCTCATTGATTGGGAACACCTGCACCAGCTATCGGAAAACAACGCTGAATTTGAATTAGAGCTATTGCAAATTTTTGTTGAAGATACTCGAGATCATCTAGAAATCATCAAGGCGGCGATCGCGAATAGCGACTTTCAGCAAATCATGCGCGAAGCTCATCACTTTAAAGGTGCTAGTGGTAATATCGGAGTAACACCAATACGAATAGCTGCAGAAGAATTAGAACAACTTGCTCACCATCAAGAGCGTAGAGGGTCAGATACTATTATATCAGAATTAGAAGATTATGTCAACCGTATTGCGGATATTTTGGCGTCATTCTATACTGTGGAAAAGGTAATTAATAGTTAATATACAGCTAAATATGTTAATTACCAATGTGGATGCGGTTTTCTACCTCAGCAAACTTATCTTGTGCTATCTGTTCGCTACCTAATAGTGAAACAACTATTCCTACCAAAAAAGCTAGCGGAATACTGATTAAGCCTGGGTTTTTCAGAGGGAAGGGGGCTGAAGCGTGCTTGAGAATAGTTACTTGAATAGTTGGTGATAAATAAATGAGTACTAACGAGGAAAGCGTACCGACTAACATACTCGCTACCGCACCGTTGGTGGTGAAACGTCGCCACAGCATCGACAAGAGTAAAGCGGGGAAGTTGGCACTGGCTGCAATTGCAAATGCTAAACCCACCATATAAGCAACGTTTTGTCCCTTAAACAAAATACCCAGCAACATTGCCAACGCACCTAACAATAGTGTTGCGAAGCGGGCTACTTTCAATTGTTCTGTCTCGTCAGCACGTACAGAGCGTACAACATTCACCCACAAATCATGAGACAATGCCGCAGCCCCTGAAAGCGTTAAACCAGCAACAACTGCCAAAATCGTTGCAAAGGAAACAGCAGCAATAAAACCCAAAAAAGCATTCCCGCCCAGGAATTGCGCTAACATTGGCGCAGCCATATTTCCACCAGTGCCAATTTTTTTAATAGCATCTTGACCTACCAATACCATAGCTCCAAAGCCAAGAATGAAGGTGAGGAGGTAAAAAACGCCAATAAAAGCTGTGGCGTATGTGACTGAATTTCGAGCTTCTTTAGCGTTAGGTACAGTATAAAAGCGCATCAGGATGTGAGGTAATCCTGCTGTGCCGAACATCAGTGACATCCCTAAGGAGATCGCATCAAAGGGATCAGAAACTTGTTTACCAGGAGCCAATACACCCTTATACTTAGCTGCGGCAGCGCTAAATAGTGTCAAGGGGTTAAAATCAAATTGTGCCAACACTAAAATCGCTAGCAATATAGTTCCACCTAGCAACAAAATTGCCTTGATAATTTGTACCCAAGTGGTGGCAATCATCCCGCCGAAAATCACATAAGCCATCATCACACACCCGACGACGACAACTGCTAATTCATAGTTAAGCCCAAACAGTAGTTTGATCAGTTCGCCTGCACCTACCATCTGGGCAATTAAGTAGAAGCTGATCGTTGCTAAGGTGCCAATAGCAGCGGCTATTCTTACTGGCACTTGCCGTAAACGATAAGCCACCACATCAGCAAAAGTGTACTTGCCTAAATTACGCAGTGGCTCAGCTATCAAGAACATAACGATGGGCCAGCCCACCAAGAAACCGATAGAATAAATCAAGCCGTCAAAGCCATTGAGTGCTACTAGCCCAGTAATGCCTAAAAAGCTGGCTGCACTCATAAAATCCCCTGCTAATGCCAGCCCATTTTGGAAACCGGTGACATTACCCCCAGCTGTATAGAAGTGGGATGTACTTTTTGTTTGTTTTGCTGCCCAGTAGGTAATGCCCAAGGAAAAGGCAATAAAGACAAAGAAGAAAAGTATAGCTAGTGGGTTGAAGTGACCGAGACTAGCAAGATCTACTTCAGCAAAAGGTGTATAATACCACAAATTATTCAGATTGTTGATGATTAACAATTAACTATTCCCTTTACTTGCGTCTAAGTTGAGCGATTTTATCGTCGTAATGATTGTTTGCCCAGCGCACGTACATAAAAATTAATATCCATGCAGAGATAATTACTAGCGCTCCCAGCAAAATACCAAGGCTGAGTCCTGGAAGGACTAAGAACCCTAATAGCTGCTTATTGAATGCAATTAGCAAAATAAAGCCAAAGTAAATAAACATCATTGCTCCACTCAGTATCAGAGATACCCGCCATCGTTGAGCGGCGAGAGCTTGGAGAGCTTTTGTGCGTTCCATCTTTTTCTTTACGATGTGTAAGGTGACACTAATTTGGTACAACGACAAATTAGTGTCATCGAAGGTTTGAAGCTTGGACTCGAAGAGTGTTTAGCCTAAAATCAGCACGCTTAACTTCTAGGCTGCATCAACACAAATTGTTGAGAGCCTGAAGTGGTAATGCTCAGCTTGATGACACGAATTTGTCTCGACGCTATTTAATTTATCACTGTACAACACACAAAGCAAAGTACTTAGACACTTACTTTTGATTTACAGGAGACGTTGCGATTGCATGTATAGCCCTTATGTTTTACTAAGTAGATTAAACAGAATAAACCAGACTCCTGGTTGGAAAGATCGTCGTGGCTAACCGAAGCGTATTAAAACGTGAAATTTGCCGATATCGTTCGTTAAAATCCCTGGGAAGATCGCCCATACATCATTTCTATTAATGTCTGTTGCCCAATATAAATCCTCCTTCAATTTTTGGAATTATGGTGTAGAGTAAGCAACACATGACTCTGCTTTAAATTTGCCACAGTTAGGCATTGCCCACCTGAAAAAAGCTTATATAACTAAATTTAATTGATATTTTTTTCTTTAACAAGTTTTTGTAAAAAAATCTGGTATAGTGGCGTTGTGTTTTTTCTGAGTATCTGACTTTCAAGCATTCCAAAAACTGGGTTTACAGTCGTCAATCAGCGAGATAGAATAATGGAGATCTTATTTTTAGGCAGTGAAGAGAGTCATAATATTATTGGCTGTTATGCCAATATTGAAGCTTTCGCAGCGGTTGTAGTTACAGTCTTCAAAGACAATAGTAGATACGAAATCATTGATTGCTTGTTACGGCGTCGGCTTGGACTAAAGCCAATTGCTGATGATTTGGTCGAGTTATCCAACATTCATAAAGTTAAACATTTGAGTGGAAACTCTATTGCAGAGACGATTTACCATGGTGGTACACTCGATAAGAATTACGAGTTTTCTGTCGATATCCAATGGGAAACAAACGAAATCGATGTTGAGAAAATGTTGTTTTTGACCGAATGTTATCTAAATGAAGATAGGTTGAAGATAGCTGCTGATCTTGAAAATGCCATGGAGAAAGAACTACGGTATTTCGATGTACGGCGATATGTGGCGGATCATCGCGCAAGTCACAGATTATTTGCGTTTTTTCACGCCATTACTGCGGCTCGTCCCATAACCCCAGCATGGGCTGCTTAATTAGGAATACTTACGTCCTTCCTTTGTCATAAGTACTTTCTTCTGTCGGCGCTCTGGGAAACCGAAGCGCCCCGTTTAACTTGACTCCCGCACGCATCCAGGCATAGAAGGACGAGAATGACTGACTCAATCGAATTAGAACTGGGTAAAACCGAACCAAACCTCACATAGAGCAACTGTTTACACTCTTTTCATACAATTCCGTCAAAAATTGATGCCGCTACATTTGAACTCTCCAAAAACGGACAACCGTCTTCGTGAAGCTCGCCGGGGTCAGCTTCAAGAGGCAGACTTCACCTCCGATAAAGGCGGTTGATCTGTCGTGTTGTTGCGATTGTTGCAAAGTCTGCCGGACAGAGGATTCTGTCCGGCGAGCTTTGCGTCAATAAACGCCTCAAAATGCTCCCAGATCGTCGAATGAGCGTGAGGATTTTGTATCTCTGTTGTCCGTTTTTGGCTCTTACTCTCCCAACCCTTGAACGCATGATTAATAACATTAAGCTTGGCTGGATTGATTTGTCTCAGGAGAAGGAAAAAACCGAGAGTAAGAAAAATAAGCATTCGCGTAAAACATCCGCAAATTAAAGTTTTGTTTTTTACTCCCCCTACCAAAGGCTACCTCAATCCTTCAAAGTCTTATACCATCTTTGTTTTGGCTTATCGAGCGTGCCATTCATATAAAGGTATTATTATTTTGAACTCATCTCCGCACAATCGCTGACGATATAAATTAGAAGTGCAAATATCACCTATGCAAAAGGTGATTGTTAGACTCACTCTTAATGAGAAGAGGATTCCCTAAAATAAAGTCAAGCATTGCGAAAAATAAATCATATTATTTGAATTATAAATAAGTAACTTGTAATTTAGATAAAAATTACGTATTTTTATCTAAATCAACTGAAAATTATTCAGCACAAAAACCGAGACATGAGCAACATTTTATGATGGGATTTCCAGTCACTTACTATACAGTAACAATCTTTGAAGGAGTACATTAATAATGACTACCAAACCGTTGCTGAGTAAGCGGGGGCGAAACTTCAAACTATTTCTTCTTTCTTTATTTATTGTGACACTACTGACTGGAATAATCTCTTCCAGATTCAGTATGACTATGGCTGCTGATTCATTGCTAGATCCGAGAACTCAACCGAAGTTCATCAATTCGCTAACGTTTCCAGCAAGGATCAATGCGACAAACGGTGGTAACTTCGATGTAGAGATGCGACAAACCAAGCAATGGCTTGGATTATATAGTGGTCCTGGTGCAGATGGCATCTATGGTACAGATGATGATGTACGCTTAAACACAACAATTTGGGGCTATGGCTTGCAAGGGCAAAACAATGTTACTTACCCTGGTTCCACATTTGTAGCGCAAAAAAACGTACCAATTGAAGTGCTGTGGGATAATAAATTACCAAAAAACGGATATTTTTTGCCAGTTGATAAGAGCATACTTGAAGAATCGATTGAAAACGCGATCCAACAGAAGCTTGTACCTACAGTGACGCATCTGCATGGTGGTCATACTGAGTGGACTAGCGACGGATATTCTGAAGCTTGGTTTACACAAGATTTTTCCCAAACCGGACCCAGTTGGGTTAAAAAGAACTATACCTATGCAAATGACAACAGTCGGGCAGCGACACTTTGGTATCACGACCACATTCTTGGTAACAATCACTTAAGTGTATACGCTGGTCTTGCAGGCTTTTACCTGCTGAGGGATAACAACGAAATTGATTTGATCAATCGTAACGTTTTGCCGAATGGTGACTACGAGAAAGAAATGATCATCCAGGATCGGAATTTCACTGCGGACGGTAAGCTTTACTACCCACCGGGTTCAAATTATCCAGATGCTCCATATCCAAGTATACAGCCAAATTTCTACGGTGATTTCATCCTAGTAACCAGAGCCTCCAGCACTTTCTGACAAAGGTTGGAAAGACACCGTAATTGTTAACCCAGGTGAAGTTGTTCGCATCATTGCCACCTTCGACAAACCGGGGTATTATATCTGGCACTGTCACATCCTGGAACACGAAGACTACGATATGATGCGACGCTTTGAAGTTGTTGCAACTCCCTAGAATTTTACAGAACCTTGACTTTTCCGGCAGGCGAGCATCCGTGAAAAGTTCAGGTAATTGCACATTCGTCAAACCAAACTCTTTCCTTGTTAGCGTACCAGCCTCAGGAAAAATAAAACACGATGAGTTTATTAACCGAATCCAGCAGGCGATCGCACCACAATCTCTCTATCACGTCGAGAAATAGTTCAAAAACGGTCTCTTGTCACAGTTACGCCTGATGGCCTCCTTCTTCAAATTCAAGTCGAGCAAAGTAGTCAATTAAGAACTGGCGAAACTGTAGTGCTGCTGAAGACAAGTAGTGTTCTTCCCGCCATGCCACACCAATTATTCGCTGACAAACTGGGTTCGAGATAGACAGTTTAACCGGAACCAAGTTATCAATGCAACGCCAAGCAAGTGCTGGAACAAACCCAACGCCAAGTCCTTTTGCAACTAAGCCTCGGACAACCGTCAACTCGTCACCTTCAAACATAACTGTCGGTTCAAATCCAGCCTGCCGACAGAGTTGATCAGTCTGTTCCCGTAAGTGATAGCCAAGCTTTAGACTCACAAACCCGAACTGTGCAACTTCGCTTAAATTAACATGCTGGCGTTCAGCCAAACTGTGTCCAGGCGGAACTGCTAAAAAAATTTCTTCTGTCATTAAGGGAATCCAGCCGATTTGCTGCCGATGTGGTAATGAGGACGTAATGCATAGGTCGATGTCACTACGTTCAAGTTGGCTCATCATGTTCGACGATCCATTTTGAAAGAGGCGGAATTTAACAGCAGGATGTTGCTGTCGATACACACTAATCATCTCTGGAAGCAATTGTGCCCCGATTGTATGCAACATTGCCAATCCAACTTGACCCGTTTCTGGTCCTGCTAAGTCATTCATCTCCTGTTGTGCTTGCTCTAGTTCTCTAAAAATTCGCTCCACCCGGTGCAAGTAAGTGCGACCAAACTGGTTCAGTTGAAGTTGTCGTCCTACCCGATCAAATAAAAGAATTCCCAGTTCTGCTTCTAACTGGGCAATTGCTCTACTAATAACAGGTTGTGCAACGGAGAGTTCCTCGGCAGCCCTTCTCATATGTTCGAGTCGGGCAACAGTTTGAAAGTAGCGAAGCTGTTGCAGATCCATTATTGGCTTTATGACTCCTTTGAATTAACAACTAAAATACCTGAGTTCGACGTAAAAAAAAGACTGAAAACTTGACAGAGTAAACCTTATTAATTGGATATTTTTCAGGAAAAGAAGTTCAAATAATTGTTGAGAAATCTATCCTTTATCATCTAATTTGTTCACTAAACACGTTTTTTGTCATTTCTGACGACGCATTCTCCCCTAAAATGAGTAAAAAGAAAACGAAATAAAGCTGGCTGGGACAAGGAATATTTGGCTCAAGCTTGATGCCACTCCTCGTGGAGAGCAATCAAATTGACGCAAAACGACCAGAGCCTTTGTAAAAGCTTGGAAACAGTCCGATCCCGATACCCTTGTGAGTTGTCGTGATATTGAGCGCAAATCCGATTCCTCATATCGGTGAATCCCAGATTGTCGCTGCCTTTACACACTAGAGCTAGAAGCTATGAATTTTTCAGATCTCGACCAGTTGCCCACTGCTCTGCAAGCGATTGTAACTCACCAACATCTATCGAATGGGCAAATTCTATATCACCGTAACGAAGTGGTGCGATCAATATACGTTGTGAAATCTGGACGAATTCGGCTGCTGCACTACACTCAAGAAGGTCAAGCCATTAGTCGTTACACCATTAATGCTGGTGAAGTTTGTGCTGTGATAGTTCTTTTTTTGGATGTTCACACTTTCAGCGCAATCGCGGAAGAACCAACTCAAGTCTTGGTTTTTCCCAAACAGGTATTTTTGAATGAGCTTCAGCAAAATCTAGATTTTGCGACAGCGTTTATGGCACAAATGTCATACTGCTTGCATGTGACAAAAGAGATGGTTGTGCTACGCAGCATTAGCTCTGCACGCGAACGAATTCTTCACTATCTGCACTTGATTATGCCACCTGAGCAAAATACCGTTGTGCTAGAGCAACCACTCAAGAGCATTGCCTATGAGCTGGGCATCAGCCCGGAAGTGTTTTCCAGAACACTGACCCAATTAGAAAGAGATGGCGTGATTGCCCGTGAGAAACGCAAAATCACGCTGCTGGCAGTGCCAGTTCAGCTATGACTTTTCTTGAAGGAATATAAAAAAGCTGCCAAACTTGATTTGAATCAAGGACAGCCAGATTTTCTTACTGTAGTCTCATTGAATCACTAACAACTGGTTGCGGGTTTTGCCCGTCATCAACCACCGCCCGCTTGAACCGCAACCTACCCAAGCAGGCAACTAAATTAAGGAGAATAGGAGACTATCATGCCGCTACTTCGTTTCGACATACTGGAAGGCCGAACAGATGATGAAATCGGTCAGCTTCTCGACGCCGCGCATGCGGCCCAGGTGGAGGCCTTCGGCGTGCCGCCTAGCGACCGATTTCAGGTGGTCCACGAGCATAAACCCAGTCGTGTAAGATTTGGGGATATTGGGCTTGGAATTGAGCGAAGCGATAAGGTAGTCCTGTTGCAGATCACTGCGATGCCTCGCTCAGGCAAACAAAAGGAGACCTTCTATCGTCTGCTCGTCGAGCGCCTCCACGCCGCCTGCGGCATCGCCCCTGAGGACGTGATCGTTTCGTATCTCGGCAATGGCAACGACGACTGGTCTTTCGGTCTGGGTGAAGCCCAGTTCGTAAGCGGCAGGCTCCGGGCATAACCTCATCAAGTCAAGACGTGCGCCGCCCCTGGTTTGGATTGGCTTTTCACAGTTAGATGAGCGAAAATGATTAACTTCGGTAAAAGCCGAAGAGTTGCTTCATTCCTTTGGAGCATCCAGAATTACCCTTACATAATAATCCTGCTATTGAGAGCGCAAAAGGAAAAATACATGAAAACAGTACTAATTACAGGCGCGGGTTCCGGCTTCGGACATGAGGTCGCAATGAGGCTCGCGGAAAAAGGGTTCGCGGTCATCGCGGCGGTCGAAATTTACGCCCAGGTTCAGCCCCTGAAGCGCGAGGCGGCAGCACGAGGAGTGAGCCTGCAAGTAGAAAAACTTGACGTCACCAATGATGGCGACCATCGGAAGGCATTGGCATGGAACGTAGAAATATTGGTGAACAATGCGGGGGTCTTAGAGGGCGGCGCTGTTGTTGACATCCCGGCAGAAAACATGCGTAACGAGTTTGAGGTGAATGTTATAGGGCCGCTACTCCTGACCCAGGGCATTGCGAAGCAGATGGTGAAGCGCAAAGAAGGTAGAATAGTTTGGGTATCTTCGCGCGAGGGTCTCAACGTGAATCCGTTCACCGGGATCTACTCGGCATCGAAGCACGCTGTCGAAGCCATTGCCGAAACGATGGCCCTTGAGCTTCAGGAGTTCGGGATAGAAGTGGCTACCATCAATCCGGGCCCCTTCCTCACTGGTTTCAATGACCGTGGATTTGAGACATGGAAGAGTTGGAAGGATGATGCGTCCGAGAGGCTATTTGACTACTCCAAGCTCGCCTTCCCCAGAGCGCAATTCGATCCAGAGCCAGTGTACGCGACCATGACTGCGGTCGCTGCAGGAGAGATTGACACCTACAGAAATCTTGAACCTAAGTCTATGCTGGAAGAGACCAAAAAGAACATAGAGGCTCCCTGGAATCGCAAGGTCAAAGATGGCTTGGGCACCCGCCCACCCAGTGTTCAAAAGTCCTACGAGATGCAGCCAGAAACGCTCGCTCCCTCCTGATCCAGACATCAAAGAAGCCCGGACTAAGCCTGAGCGATGTTGTATGGTGACTAATTGTAGCCTGGTCTCAATAACAATTGAAGAAGGCAGAAGGCAGCAGGAACAAGTCATACAATTTCACGAAATTCTTGATCCAAATAACGGGTTTCTAATTCTTTCCCCCTACTCTCTGCTAGAATGCTCTCCTTCTGATATCGTTTTACTTTAAAGTTGATACATTTAGGTAAGCAGGGGAGCAGAGGGAGCTGGGGATGCAGTTCTTGAGCAAATTGTATCAATATTTTCGTGAAATGGTATGACTTGGAGCCACTAAACAAAAGTTCAGTGGGGGTCTTAAACCCTTGTTCCCCACGCTCAAAGGCACTCTTACAGGAAGCAGAATTCCCGTGACTCATAGCTGCCTCCTGCCCTCTACCTTTCTTGATAAAAAACCTTTATTAAATTTAATAACAGAAGACTTAGATTCACTACAAAAGCCATATGTCTTCCCTTTTATTAGTTTATGATTGCGGCTTGGTGTCTGAGCATCGCTCTTCGCACACGGGTTGTGATTATATATGTTGAAAAATCAATTAGTCACCATTCATGTCTATTCTCATTTATTGAATATTATTGATACTAATTTAGAAAGCCCTGTATTGTTACAAAGATTATTCTGTTTAATTTCCAGCATTTTTTAAACTTTCAAATTAGGTTAAATTCTAAATTGATAGCTAACGAGTATCAAATTGATAGCAAAAATAACATTAAATCACTTTTTACTATTTGTACTTTTCCTCTAAAACATATCTATCTAAAGTTAGTTGTTTACTATCTTTATTTTATTTACATTAATCCACATGTTGTTACGAAAAAACCTCAATAAATAATGTTTAATGTCATAGCGAAAAGTGTTGTCATGTAAATTTATATTTTTTTTGTGAATCATGTAAATGTTTGATTATAAATATGTCTTCCTTGTAAACAAAATGTTTTGTATGTAAATTCCTCAATAAGAGAATGAAATATACTAGATTTAGCTATTTAAAAATACTAAATTAGTTACTGGACTTTAGACTAAGCAGGCGATCGTAAAAAAGGCTGATCCATTAGAATTGATACTAGGCAATAACAAAATGACCCAGCAGTACGCTCGTTAATAAACTGGAAAGCT